>NZ_JBEUPA010000090.1:0-34213 GCF_040492065.1 Actinomadura sp. NPDC000929
ACCGAGCGCCCGCCTCGCCGGCGACATGGAGGACGTCGCCGCGGAGGCCGCCCGCCATGCCGCGCGCCTGCCGGTGGACGGGGTGGACGCGCTGCCCGCCGCGTCCGCGCCGCTCCTGGACATCACCGCCGAACAGCACGCGGCCTGGCCGGTACGCCTGTTCGCCAGCTGAAGACCGCCACACCCGGAGAGCACCATGCACCTGCACCGCACCGACCCGGTCATCGACGACATCATTCCCCCCGCCGCGGCCCGCTCCGGCGACCGCCCCCGCCCGCTGCGCATCGGCCTGGGCGGCCCGGTGGGCTCCGGCAAGACCGCCACCGTCGCCGCCCTGTGCAGGCGGCTGCGCGACACCCTGTCCATCGCGGTGGTGACCAACGACATCTACACCCGCGAAGACGCCGAGGCCCTGCTGCGCCAGGCGGTGCTGCCCCCCGAACGGATCACCGCCGTCGAGACCGGCGCCTGCCCGCACACCGCCATCCGCGACGACATCTCCGCCAACCTCGAAGCCGTCGAGGACCTCCAGGAACGGATCGGCTCCCTCGACCTCGTCCTGATCGAATCCGGCGGCGACAACCTCACCGCCACCTTCTCCAAGGGCCTGGTCGACCACCAGATCTTCCTCATCGACGTCGCGGGCGGCGACGACATCCCCCGCAAGGGCGGCCCCGGCGTCACCGCCGCCGACCTCCTGGTCATCAACAAGACGGACCTCGCCCCGCACGTCGGCGCGGACCTCGGCGCCATGGAACGCGACGCCAGGTCCGCGCGCGGCCCCCTGCCCGTCGTCCTCACCAGCGTCAAGGCCGACCACGGCGTCGACCCCATCGCGGACTGGGTCCGCCGCCGCCTCGCCGAGCAGGCCGCGGCCCGGGCATGACCGCGGCGCCGCCCGCTCCCTTCGGGCTGCACGCCACCGCCCGCCTCAGAGCCGAGGCGGCGGACGGACTCACCGATCTGCCGCTGCTCCACGGCGACGGCCCGTTCGCGCTCCGGCGGCTCCGCCCGCGCGGCCCGCAGGCGCGCGTCTGCCTCCTGAACACCATGAGCGCCCCGCACAACGGCGACCGCCTGCGCGTCGAGGCCGTCGTCGGGCCGGGCGCCGACCTGCACGTCATCTCCGCCGCCGCCACCGTCGCACTGCCCGGACCGGCGCCCGGACACGCCGTCCTCGACGTGGCGCTGAGCGTGGCGGACTCCGCGCGACTGCTCTGGCTGCCCGAACCCGTCATCTCCGCCACCGGAAGCGACCTGCGCCAGCGCATCCGCGTCGACCTGGCCCCCGGCGCACGGCTCGTCCTCGGCGAGCAGCAGATCCTCGGCCGCGCACACGAGCCGGCAGGACGGCTGGCCTGCCGCGTCACCGTCCGCCACGGCGGACGGACGCTGCTGGACCAGCACACCGTCTACGGCCCCGGCGCCCCCGGCTGGGACGGCCCCGCCGTGCTGGCCGGCAACCGCGCCGTCGGCCAGCTCCTCGTCATCGACCCCGCGTACCGAGACCTTCCGCCCGGCACGCGGATCCTCGACGACGTCCCGGCGCGCGCCCACGGCGTCGTCACCCCGCTCGCCGGCCCAGGCGTCCTCCTCACCGCCGTGGCCCCGGACGCCGGCGACCTCCGCCGCTGTCTCGACGCCGCGCTCCGCCACCTCGGCCTCGGGGCCGGTTGAGCCGGGGAGCCCGCACCGGATCAGCCCGACGACCCGGGCCGGGTGCCGGGTTCGGTGAGCTCGATGATGTTGCCGAGGTTGTCGCTGACGAACGCGACGCGCTGACCGATCTCCGCCACCGCCATGGGCCCGCCGATCAGGTCCGCTCCCAGGTCGCGCAGTTCGGAGACGGCCGCGTCGAGATCGGTGACGGCGAGGCAGAAGTGGTGCAGGCGCGCCGGGTCCATGCTCGACAGGACGTTGTCCGTGGGCGCTTGGCGGGTCGACGCGACCGCCATCAGTTCGATCTTGACGTCCCCGCGGACGAGGAAGACGAACGTCATGCCGTAGGTGTCGAACCGCCGGTCGACGGTGAAGCCGAGCGCGCGGGAGTACCAGTCGATGGTGGCGTCGAGGTCCGCGGGGGGAACGGTGATGCCGATGTGGTCGAGGGAGAAGGAAATGCTCATGCGGTCAACGTTCGCCGCGGGCCGGGCCGATTACCAGAGCCGGATCGACGGCGGAGTCCACGGCATGATGCCGGTATGGCTCATGTCGCGCTGTTCCACTCCGTCCTCGGGCTGCGCTCCGCCGAACTCGCCGCGGCCGAGCGACTGCGCCGCGCCGGGCATGAGGTCCTCGCACCGGACCTGTTCGGCGGCCGTACCGCGGCCACGCTCGACCAGGGATTCCGGATAGCCGACCAGGTCGGCTGGACGACGGTGGTCGAGCGCGCCCGCCAAGCCCTCCAGGCCATGCCGGACCGGACCGTGCTGGCCGGCCTCTCCATGGGCGCGGGCGTCGTCGGCGCCGTCTGGCCCGAGCGCCCCGACGCCGCCGGGGTCCTCCTGCTGCACGCCCCCGCCGAGATCCCGGCGTCCGTCCGGCCGGGCCTCCGGGTGCAACTGCACGCCGCCGAGCCGGACCCCTTCGCACCGCCCGAGCAGGTCGCCGCCCTGCGGCGGTCGGCCCGGACCGCCGGCGCCGAGCTGGAGATCTTCCGCTACCCGGGTGTCGGCCACTTCTACACCGACCCCGATCTCCCCGACCACGACTCCGACGCGTCCGAGCTGACCTGGAGCAGAGTGCTCGACTTCCTCCCCTCGGCCTGAAGCCGCGCGCGACGAGGGGAGCGGCCGCCCGGCGTCCGGGGTCCTCTGATCCGCTTTCCGGCCGGCTGGTCTTCCTGACAGGGCCCATTTCCGGGCGCGGTAAGGACCACGGCCGGGCGGAGGTACTCTCGGTGTCCGGCCGCGTGCATTGGGTGCCGGGAAATGATGTCGATTCGCTCTCACCTCATGGCGCGGCGGCATGAAACGCGTATCCGCGGGGACGCATCCGGGCCGAGCGGCGATCGCTTTCGTGCTTTCGGTGTGGCGGCACGAGTCCGTCGATCGTCGGCCTTGGCATAAGGAGAAGACAACAGAATGACCGTGTCGCAGCAGGAACCGACGCCCCCCGGAGACGACCTGCTCTCCTCCCCGTCCGATCGCGCGCACCGGATCCGCCGCGCCCTGGAGCGGCTGATCGGCGTGGCGGCGACGGAGGGCAACGCCGTGATGCCCCTGCGCAACGGGGACGAGATCTTCCCCCGGATGCTGGACGAGATCGCCGGGGCGCGGCGCACCATCGACATGATGACCTACGTGTACTGGCGCGGGGACATCGCCCACCGCTTCGCCGACGCGCTGTCGGAGCGCGCCCGCGCCGGGGTGCGGGTCCGGCTGCTGCTGGACGGCATCGGCGCCTGGCAGATCGAGAAAGACCTGGTGAGGCGGATGGAGCGGGCGGGCGTGACGGTCGCCTGGTTCCGCAAGCCCGTGTACGTGTCGCCGTTCAAGCAGAACCACCGGTGTCACCGGAAGGTCCTGGTGGTGGACGAGCGGGTGGCCTTCACCGGCGGGGTCGGCATCGCGGAGGAATGGTGCGGTGACGCCCGGGACGAGAGCGAGTGGCGCGACAGCCATTTCCGGGTCCGCGGGCCCGCGGTGGACGGGATCGCGGCCGCGTTCGCGCAGAACTGGGCCGAGTGCCACGACATGCTGTTCGACGACCGCGACCGCTTCGTCGGCCACGAACCGGCCGGCGACGCCGTGGTGCAGGTGGTGCGGGGGTCGGCCAGCGTCGGCTGGCAGGACATGCAGACCCTTCTGCGCGTCGTCCTGCAGCTGGCCGAGCGGCGGCTACGGGTGGCCTCCGCCTATTTCGCGCCCGACGACTACTTCGTCAACCTGCTGTGCGAGACCGTCGCCCGCGGGGTCGAGGTGGAAATGCTCCTCCCGGGCCCGCACGCCGACAAGCGCGTGAGCCGCCTGGCGAGTCAGCGCCATTACGAGGACCTTTTGAAGTGCGGCGTGCGCATTAACCAGTTCCAGCCGTCGATGCTGCACACGAAAATCCTCACCATGGACGGAATGGTCTCGCTCATCGGGTCCACGAACTTCAACCGGCGGTCCCTCGATCACGACGAGGAGGTCATGCTGGCCGTGATCGACAAGGATCTGACCGCGACCCTGGACGCCCATTTCGAGGAGGATCTCGCGCGCAGCGAGCGGGTCGACCACGCCCGGTGGGCCCGGCGCTCCGTGGCGCAGCGCGCCAAGGAACTGTCGATCACGCCCATCCGCCGTTTCCTCTAGGAGGGCGGTCGTCCACCGGCCCGGGAAGGGCCCTGAAGCGGTGCGGGGTGAAGGTCGTGCCGTCCACGAGGAGGTCGCAGCGGTCGACCGTGGCGTCGGCGGCGAAGTGGGCCTGCTCGCGGACGGCCCAGTCCTCCCAGGCCCCGGCGTACTCGGGGCCGTCCCGGTCGAGGGCGCGGGCGCGGCGCAGGTCATACGGCGCGTCGATCCAGATCCGGTAGGCGGCGGGCGCCTTCGCCCAGGCGGAGCCGACGCCCTCGACGAGCAGCACGGGAGCGGGCGGGACGCTCTCCTCGGGGCCGTAGCGGTCGTGGCGCCAGTCGTAGCGGCGCAGCACGGCGGGCCGCCCGTCCCGCAGCGGGTCCAGCACCGCGTGCCGGAGGGGGCGCCACCAGGTGAGCGGGTCCGCGTCCCACGGCACCCGGAAATCGTCCGACCGGACGACCGGGGCGCCGACCAGGACCTCCGCCAGGTGGCCCGCGAACGTGGACTTGCCCGCGCCGCTCGGGCCGTCCACCGCGACGACCCGCACCGGGCCGCAGGACGGCGGCAGCGCGAGCAGCCGCGCGGCGAGCGCGGCGTAGGTCACGCTGGAGGACCCTCCTCCGGGGTGGGACACGGGAGACGGCGGCACGGACGGCATACTTCCAGGTACCCGGGCCCGCCCGAGAACGGAGCCGTCCCCCCGGAGCCCCGAGAAGGAGAACGCCCCTTGCCCGGACCGCTCGAAGGCGTCGTGATCGTCGACCTCAGCCGCGTCGTGGCGGGCCCGCAGGCCACCATGACGCTCGCCGACCTCGGCGCCCGCGTGATCAAGGTCGAGCAGCCCGGCACCGGGGACGAGACGCGGGGGTGGGGCCCGCCGTTCGCGGGCGCGGACCGCGTGAGCACCTACTACCTGTCGATCAACCGGAACAAGGAGTCGATCACCCTCGACCTGAAGTCGGACGAGGGCCGGGACGTCCTCGCCCGGCTCGTCCGGCACGCCGACGTGCTGGTGGAGAACTTCCGGGCGGGGGTGCTCGACCGGCTCGGCTTCCCGGTGGAGCGGCTGCACGAGCTGAACCCGGGGCTGGTCGTCCTGTCCATCACCGGGTTCGGGCACGACGGGCCCGAGGGCGGACGGCCCGGCTACGACGCGATCATGCAGGGCGAGGCGGGGATCATGAGCGTGACGGGGCCGCCCGGCACGCCGAGCAAGGTGGGCCTGTCGATCGCCGACATCCTCGCCGCGGGCAACGGCGTCGCGGGCGTGCTGGCCGCCCTGTACGAGCGGACCCGCACCGGGCGCGGGGCCGTCGTCCGCACCTCGCTGCTGGCGTCGGTGGTCGGGGCCCACATGTTCCAGGGGACGCGCTGGACCGTCGCCCGGGACGTCCCCGAGTCGGTCGGCAACGACCACCCGTCCATCGCCCCCTACGGGACGTTCCGCTGCGCGGACGGGCAGATCCAGATCGGGGTCGCCAACCAGAACCTGTGGCGCAGGTTCGCGCCGATCGTCGGCCTGGACCCGGACGACGCCCGCTACGCGACGATCCCCGACCGCGCGGCCCGGCGCGCCGAGCTGACCGCCGACATCGAGCGGGCCCTCGCGGCCGGCACGCGCGACGCCTGGCTCGCGCGGTTCGGCGAGGCGGGCGTCCCGGCCGGGGCGATCCGGTCGATCGACGAGGTGTACGAGTGGGAGCAGACCCGCTCGCAGGGCCTGGTCGTCGAGGTGGACCACCCCCAGCTCGGCCCGATCGAGCTGCCGGGGCCGCCGCTGCGCTTCGACGGCGCGCCGCGGCGCGAGCACACCGCGCCGCCGCTGCTGGGCGAGCACACCGGCGCGGTCATGGCCTGGCTGGAGGAACGGGAGAACGAGGAAAGGGGCGAGTGATGGATCTGCTCGGCGGGACGGGCGGCCCGGTGCGGATCGCCGGACGGGAGCTGCCACGCGACGAGCTGCTCGGCCGGGCGTCCGCCGTCGCCGCGGATATCCGGGGCGCGGACGCGGTCGCCGTGCACGCCACGGCGTCCCTGGAGACGGTCGCGGCGGTCGTGGGCGGCCTCCTCGCGGGCGTCCCGGTGGTGCCGCTGCCCCCCGACTCCGGGCCCGCCGAGCGCGCCCACATCCTCGGCGACTCCGGCGCGGACCTGATCCTCGCGGACGGGGCGACGGAGGCGTCCGTGACGGAGCCGCCGCTCCTCCCGGTCGACCGGTTGCCGAGCGGCGGGAGCGGTGGGAGCGGCGGGCACGCGGAGGTCCCCGCCGACGCGACCGCCCTGATCCTCTACACGAGCGGGACGACGGGCGCGCCGAAGGGCGTGCTGATCTCGCGGAGCGCCATCGCCGCCGGGCTCGACGCCCTCGCCGAGGCGTGGGCCTGGACGCCCGGCGACGTCCTGGTCCACGGGCTTCCGCTGTTCCACGTGCACGGGCTCGTTCTCGGCGTTCTCGGGCCCCTGCGGGTCGGGTCGCCCCTCGTCCACACCGGGCGTCCGAGGCCGGAGCTCTACGCGGCGGCGGCGCGGGACGACGGCGGCAGCCTGTTCTTCGGCGTCCCCACCGTCTGGTCGAGGACGGCGGCGGACCCGTCCACCGCCGAGGCCCTGCGCGGCGCTCGGCTGCTGGTGTCCGGCAGCGCGCCGCTGCCCGTGCCCGTGTTCGAGCGGCTCTCGGCCCTCACCGGGCACCGCCCGGTGGAGCGGTACGGCATGACCGAGACGCTCATCACGGTCAGCGCCCGCGCGGAGGGCGACCGGCGCCCCGGCTACGTCGGCACGCCGCTGCCCGGCGTGGAGACCCGCCTGGCCGCGGAGGACGGCTCGGCCGTCCCGCCGGACGGGGAGACGCCCGGGGAGCTGCACGTCCGCGCGCCGCTGCTGTTCAAGGGGTACCTCAACCGGCCGGAGGCGACCGCGGAGTCGTTCACGCCGGACGGCTGGTTCCGCACCGGCGACATCGCCACGATCGGCCCGGACGGCTGGCACCGGATCGTGGGGCGCGCGTCCACCGACCTGATCAAGAGCGGCGGCTACCGGATCGGCGCCGGGGAGATCGAGAACGCGCTGCTCGCCCACCCCGCCGTGCGGGAGGCCGCCGTCGTCGGGACGCCGCACGACGACCTCGGCGAGCAGGTCACGGCCTACGTCGTCGCCGACGGGGTCGGCGAGAGGCAGCTCATCGACTTCGTGGCCGAGCGCCTGTCGGTGCACAAGCGGCCCCGCGTCGTCCACCTGGTCGGCTCCCTGCCCCGCAACGCCATGGGCAAGGTCGTCAAGAGCCGGCTGAGCGAGCTCTAGGGGAGGAGTTCGGCGAGGACGGGCCGGACCAGGCCGCGGGCGAACGACTCGGGGGGGTCCTCGGACTCCGCGAAGTAGAGCAGGAACCCCTGCTGGAAGCAGGCGCCCATCAGCAGGGCCGCCGCGGCCTGCGTGTCGGCGGTCGGGGCCACCCGGCCGAGCTCGCGTTCGGCGTCCAGGTAGCGGGCCAGCGCGCGCACCGGCTCGTGCGGGCCCGCGCCGTACTCGCGCAGCGACTCGCGGGTCGCGTGCAGCAGCCGCGGCTGCGCCGCCATCGAGACCATCATCGGGAACGAGCGCCGGTAGAAGCCCAGCGCGCCGTGCACGATCCTGACGAGGTTCGCCTCGACGGTCTCCTCGCCCGGGACGCCCATCGAGGTGAACGGCGGCATGCGCTCCTTCAGGACGCGCAGCATCAGCTCGTCCTTGTCGCGGAAGTGCTTGTAGAGCAGCGCCTCGGAGTAGCCGGCCGCCTTCGCGATCTCCTTGGTGGTGGCGCGGGCGACCCCGTGCCGCCGCATGACGTCCGCCGCGGCGTCGAGGATCCGTTCGCGCGCGTCGCTCAATGAGGCCCCCTTGACAGGTGAGTGAACGCTCACCATGCTAGAGGTTAGTAAGCACTCACTCACCCCCTTTCGCGACGATTCCCAGGAGGACCCGATGAAGCTCACGGTGTTCGGGGCGACCGGCGGCACCGGCGTCCAGGTCGTCCGGCGCGCGCTGGACGCCGGGCACGAGGTGACCGCCGTCGTCCGCGACCCCGCCGCCCTGCCCGGCGAGGTCCGCGCCTGCGCCGACGTCGTCCAGGCCGACGTCATGGACCCGGCGGCGATCGAGGAGGCGGTCCAGGGCCGCGACGCCGTCGTCACCGCGATCGGCACCCGCGACGGCCGCCGGCCGACCAGCGTCTGCGCGGCCAGCGCGGGCGCCATCATCGCGGCCATGCGGGCGGCCGGGGCCGAGCGGTTCGTGCTGACCAGCGCGTCCGGGCTCCACGCCGGACCGGGCGACGACCCGTTCACCCGGTTCGTGGTCAAGCCGCTCGTCCTGGGCCCGCTCCTCAAGCACGCGTTCGCCGACATGCGCGCCGCCGAGGCCGTCACCCGCGAAAGCGGCCTCGCCTGGACGATCGTCCGCCCGCCGCGCCTCACCGCCGGCCCCGGCAACGGCCGCTACCGCAAGGCCGCCGACCGCAACGTCCTCGGCGGCCTGTCGATCGCCCGCACCGACCTCGCCACCGCGCTCCTCGACGTGGCGGGCGACCTGTCCACCGTCCGGCACGTCATCAGCGTCGCGGGCTGAGGCCGCGGCATGACACCTGTCACGCCGATCACCTGACGGCGCGCGTCCCGGACCGGTGACACGCGCTTCTACCGGGGCGCACGCGCGGGCGCGAGGCTGGGGCCATGGAGACGAACCCAGCGATCCGCGTCGACGGCCTGCGGCAGCGGTACGGGGACTTCGAGGCCGTCGCCGGGATCTCGTTCGAGGTCGCGCCGGGGGAGCTGTTCGCGCTGCTCGGCACGAACGGCGCGGGCAAGACCACCACCCTGGAAACGCTGGAGGGGCACCGGACCGTCCACGAGGGCACGGTCCGCGTCCTCGGCCACGACCCGCACCGGGAGCGCCGCCGGGTCCGGCCGCGCATGGGCATCATGCTGCAGGACGGCGGCTTCTTCGCCGACCTCACCGTCGCCGAGACCGTCGACCACTGGCGCGGCTTCACCCCCGCCGCGCGGGCGCGCGACGAGGTCGTCGCCCTGGCCGGGCTCGCCGAGAAGGCGGGCGTGCGGGTGCGGCAGCTCTCCGGCGGCCAGAAGCGCCGCCTCGACCTCGCGCTCGCCCTGCTCGGCAGGCCCGACGTCCTGTTCCTGGACGAGCCGACGAGCGGCATGGACCCCGAGGCCCGGCGCGCGACCTGGGACATCGTCCGGGACGTGGTGGCGGGCGGCACGGCCGTCCTGCTCACCACCCACTACCTGGAGGAGGCCGAGCACCTCGCCGACCGGCTCGCGATCCTGCACCGGGGCCGGATCGAGGCGTCCGGGACGGTCGCCGACGTCGTCGCCGGGCACGGCGACCGCATCGAGTTCCGGCTGCCCGAGCGCGTCCAGGTCGCCGAGCTGCCCCCGCTGCGGGGCGCCCGCGCCGACGTCCGGGTGGAGGGCGGGCGCGCCGTCGCGTCCTACGCCCTGCCCTCCGGCGACGGTGACCGAGACGGCGACGCCCCGGGGCTCCAGTCGGGGCTCTACGAGCTGCTGCGCTGGGCCGACCGGGAGGGCGTCCGGCTGGACGGCCTGCGGGCGCGCAGCGCCTCCCTCGAAGACGTCTTCCTGCGCACCGCCGAAGGAGCCTCCCGATGATCCTCCCCTCGATGAGCTCCGCCGCGGTGCTGCGCGTCGCCCGGCTCGACCTCGTCCTGCTCTGGCGGAACCGGACCGCCCTGTTCACCGTCGCCGGCCTGCCCGTCCTGTTCGCGGCCATGCTCGTCCCGGTCCGCGGCGAGAGGATCGACGGCGTCGACGGCGCCCTCCTGCAGGGCACCGGCCACCTGGGGTTCTTCCTGGTCTTCGCCGTCTTCATGAACCTCGTCAACGTGCTCACCGCCCGCCGGGAGGACCGCACGCTCAAGCGGCTGCGCGGCACCGCCCTGTCGGACGCGGAGATCAGCGCCGGCAGCGTCCTCACCGCGACCGCGCTGTACGCGGTGCAGGCCGCGGCGCTGCTGGTCCTGCTCGGCGCCGCGATGGGCGGCCGGATCCCCGCCGACCCCGTCCTGGTGCTGGCCGGGCTCGCGGGCGGCGCCGCCGTGTTCGCGACGCTGGCGTTCGCCGTCTCGGGGATCACGCCGAACGCGGAGCTGGCGCAGCTCACCGTCCTGCCGATCATGTTCGGCTGCATGCTCGGGGCCGGCGTCATGTTCCCGATGGGCGGCCTGCCCGGCTGGGTCCAGGAGGCCTGCCGGTGGGTGCCGCTCAGCCCCGTCGTGGAGATCGTCCGGACGGGGTACTTCGGCCAGGACTTCGTGCACCGCCCCGGACACCCGTCCGTCGGCATCGCCGAAGGCTGGCTCAGCTGCGTGCGGCCGTTCTTCCTCCTGGCCTTCTGGGCCGCGTTCGGACGCCTGCTGGCCACCCGCTGGTTCCGGTGGGAGCCGCGCCGCGCCTGACGCGCCGCGGGGCCCCGTTACAGTGCGATGCGAGGAGGAACGGAACCATGGCGGTCGCGACCACGGCGGACATCGAGGAACAGGCCGCCCGCAAGCTGGAGCGGTACAGGCGGGTGACGTACCGCTCGTTCATGTTCGCCGCCGTCGGCTTCGTCCTGCCGGGCCTGTACGGCCTCGAAGAGGCGTACACCGACGGCGACGCGGCCGTGCCGGTGATCGTCGCGGCCGTCGCGGGGCTCGCGGTGCTCGCCTGGTACTACGCGCGCCTCGTCCGGGCGGGGCTCGAAGGCACGACGTCCAGGCGCGACGCCGTGGGAAGCGGCGCCGTCGCCGGAGCCCTGAGCCTGATGCTGCTCACCAGCCCGTGGTTCAGCGTCATCCCCGTCTTCTGGGTCTCGGCCGTGGTGCTGTCCCCGATGGGACGGAGGCGGATCGCCGCGCTGTGCGCGGGCACCGGGGCGTACTGCGGGGCGGTGGGCACGGTCGCCGCGGAGCGCCTGTACCCCGACGGCGACGCCCCCTGGTACGCGATCTTCCCGGTGCTGTTCGCCCTGTACACCGCGATCTCCGGGTTCGTCGTGTTCGTCAACCGGTACCAGCGGCGCATGTGGGAGCTGCACCAGGAGGCCTACGCGGCGCGCGACGCCCTCGCCCGGCTCGCGGTCACCGAGGAGCGGCTCCGCTTCTCCCGCGACCTGCACGACCTGCTCGGCCACAGCCTGTCCCTCATCGCGGTGAAGAGCGAGCTGGCCAAGCGGACGGTGCGCGACGACCCCGACCGGGCGGGCGCCGAGATGGCCGACGTCCAGCACGCCGCGAGGGAGGCGCTCCGGGAGGTCCGCGCCGCCGTCCGCGGCTACCGGGCCGTGGAGCTGGACGCCGAACTGGCCGGGGTACGGGCCGTGCTGGAGGCCGCCGGGGTGCGCTGCGAGATCGGCCGCCCGCCGGACGGGCTGCCGCCGGAGGTCGGCTCGGTGCTCGCCTGGGTGATCCGCGAGGGCGCCACCAACGTCATCAAGCACAGCGAGGCGAGGAACTGCGCGATCTCGCTCGTCGTGTACGGCGGCCCCGCTCGCGGCGGCGTCCCCTACGGTGACTCCGTGGTCCTGGAGATGCGCAACGACGGCGTCCGCGGCGCCGAGGCCGCCGGGGGCTCGGGCCTGACCGGCCTCGCCGAACGCGTCGCCGTGCTCGGCGGCGAGATCACCGCCGACCGGCACGGCCGCGACGGGTTCCTGCTGCGCGCCGCCGTTCCCCTCCCGCCCGCGCACGAGCGCGGCGGCGGGACGGACGCCGGTCAGGCGCTCACGGCCGGGCGGCCCGCGTGATCCGTGTCCTGCTCGCCGACGACGAGCACCTCATCCGCGGCGCCGTCGCCGCCCTCCTCGGCCTGGAGCCCGACCTGGAGGTCGTCGCCGAGGTCGGCCGCGGCGACGCGGTCGGCGCCGCGGTCGCCGCGCACGACCCCGACGTGGCCGTCCTCGACATCGAGATGCCGGGCGCGGACGGCCTCGCCGTCGCCGAGGAACTGCACGCCGCCGGCGCCCGCTGCGCGGTGTGCATCCTGACGAGCTTCGGCCGCCCCGGCTACCTGCGCCGCGCCATGTCCGCCGGGGTCCGCGGCTTCGTCGCCAAGGACGCCCCCACCGACGAGCTCGCCAGCGCCATCCGCAAGATCCACGGCGGCGGCCGGTACCTGGACGCCGAGCTGGCCGCCAGCGCGATGGCCGCCGGGGACAACCCGCTCTCCGAGCGCGAGCGCGACGTCCTCCGCCTCGCCGGGGCCGGCGCCGAGACCGCCCGCATCGCGGCCGACCTGCACCTGTCGGAGGGCACCGTCCGCAACTACCTGTCCACCGCGATGGCCAAGATGGGCGAGCCCACCCGCGTCCGCGCCGCCCGCGCCGCCCTCGACATGGGCTGGATCTGATCGGGAGGCCGTCCCGGCGGCGCCGTGCACGCCGGGCCGGGGGCCTAGGCTTGGGGCGTGAGCGAGCCATTGGTCGAGCGCATGCAGGGATTCGGCGAGACGATCTTCGCTGAGATGTCGGCTCTCGCCGTCCGGACCGGGGCCATCAATCTGGGCCAGGGCTTCCCGGACACCAGCGGTCCGCCGCGGATGCTGGAAACGGCCGTCGAGGCCGTCCGGGCGGGCGCGAACCAGTACCCGCCCGGCCCCGGACTGCTCGAACTCCGGGAGGCCGTGGCGGCGCAGCGGCGGGAGCGGTACGGGCTGTCGTTCGACCCGGCGACCGAGGTGTTCGTGACGGTCGGGGCCACCGAGGGGATCGCCGCGTCCGTGCTGGCGCTGGCGGGGCCGGGCGACGAGGTCGTCGTGTTCGAGCCGTACTACGACTCCTACGCGGCCGTGATCGCGCTCGCCGGGGCCGTCCGCAGGCCCGTCACGCTGCGCCCGGTGGAAGGGCGCTTCACCTTCGACCCGGACGAGCTGCGCGCCGCCGTCGGCCCCCGCACCCGGGCGATCCTGGTGAACTCGCCGCACAACCCGGCCGGCACCGTGTTCACGCGGGACGAGCTGGAGGCCATCGCGGACGTCTGCCGCGAGCGCGACCTGGTGGCGATCACCGACGAGGTGTACGAGTACCTGACGTTCGACGAGACCGAGCACGTCCCGCTGGCGACGCTCGACGGCATGCGCGAGCGGACGGTGTCGGTGTCGTCCGCGGGCAAGTCGTTCTCCGTCACCGGATGGAAGACCGGGTGGGTGACGGCGCCCGCCCCCTACATCCGGGCCGTCCAGACCGTGAAGCAGTTCCTCACCTACGCGGTCAGCGCCCCCTACCAGCACGCCGCCGCGTACGCGCTGCGCAACGAGATCCCGTGGGTCGAGGAGCTGCGCAAGTCGCTCCAGGCCAAGCGGGACCGGCTCATCACCGGCCTGGAGGCGGCCGGGTTCGCGACCTGCCGCCCGCAGGGCACCTACTTCGTGCAGGCCGACATCCGCCCGCTCGGCTTCACCGACGGCAGGGAGCTGGCCCGCGCGCTGCCGGAGAAGGCGGGCGTCGTCGCGATCCCGAGCCAGGTGTTCTACGACTACGCCGAGGCGGGCGCCCACTTCGTCCGGTTCGCCTTCTGCAAGAAGGACGAGGTCATCGACGAGGCGGTCAGCCGTCTCGCGCGCCTGCGCTGAGGCCTCCCCGCTCCGCGGGCGCCGGGGAGAACCGCCGGAACTTGCCGAAGAAACGGCGTTCGTTGGGCGGAATTCGCCCGTGAGGGGCGGCCGCCGCGCGGGTTAGCGTCCGTCCCGTGACCTGGGGCCATGCGGGCGGACGCAGCGGTGGACACGGCGGCGAGCGGATCCTGATCGCCCTCGGCGGGAACGCCATGACGGCGCCGGACGGCAGCGCGACCCCGGACGCGCAGGAGGCCGCGATCGAGGCCGCGATGGCGCCCGTGGCGGACCTGGTCGCGGCGGGCGCGCGGGTCGCGCTCACGCACGGCAACGGCCCCCAGGTCGGCAACCTGCTGATCAAGAACCAGCTGGCGTCGGCGGTGGTGCCTCCCGTCCCGCTGGACTGGTGCGGCGCGCAGACCCAGGCCACCGTCGGCGTGATGGTCATGAACGCGCTGGAGCGGGCGCTGGCCGCGCGGGGCGCCGCCCGCCCGGTGTCGACCGTGGTGACGCGGACGCTGGTGGACGCCGCCGACCCCGGGTTCGCGGCCCCCGCCAAACCGATCGGCCGGTACTTCCCCGAGGCGGAGGCCCGCCGCTCGATGGCGCTCGGGCAGGTGTGGAAGCGGTTCGGGGACCGGGGCTGGCGGCGCGTCGTCGCCTCGCCCGAGCCGCTGGAGATCCTGGACGCCGACGCGGCGGCCGTGCTGCTGGACGCCGGGCACGTCGTGGTCGCCGCGGGCGGCGGGGGAGTGCCCGTCGCCCGGTCGGACGGGGTGCTGCGCGGCGTCGAGGCCGTCGTCGACAAGGACCTGGCCGCGCAGCTGCTGGCGCGCCGCCTGGAGGCGACCACCCTCGTGATCGCCACCGACGTGGAGAACGCGATGACCGGGTTCGGGACGCCGCGGGCCCGCCCGCTGCACCGCACGACGGTCGCGGAGCTGACGGAGCTGGCCGCCGCGGGGCACTTCGCCGGCGGCAGCATGGGCCCGAAGGTCGAGGCGGTGCGGCGGTTCGTCGCGTCCGGCGGGCGGCGCGCCGCGATCGCCTCGCTGGCCCGGCTCGGCGACGCCGCGCACGGCAGGGCCGGGACGGTCGTCGAGGGCTGACCCCGGGTAGAGACCGATCAACACAGCAGGTGAGGAGCGATGACGGTGCCCGATCCGATCGAAGTCCGCAAGATCCCCATCGAGAGCGTGACCGACGCGTCCGGGCTGGCCCGGCTGATCGACGACGGCGTGCTGGAGGCCGACCGGGTCCTCGCGGTCGTCGGCAAGACCGAGGGCAACGGCGGCGTGAACGACTACACGCGGCTGCTCGCCGACCGGGCGTTCCGCGAGGTGCTCCTCGCGAAGGGCACCCGCACCGCGGACGAGGTGGCGCGGGTCCCGCTGGTGTGGTCGGGCGGCACGGACGGGGTGCTCAGCCCGCACGCGACCGTCTTCGCGACCGCCGACCCCGGCCGCGTCCCCGCCACCGACGAGCCGCGGCTGTCGGTCGGCGTCGCGATGAGCGAGGTCATCCTGCCCGAGGACATCGGCCGCCCCGCGATGGTGGAGACCGTCGCCGCCGGCGTGCGCGAGGCCATGAAGACCGCCGGGATCGACGATCCGGCCGACGTCCACTACGTGCAGACGAAGACGCCGCTCCTCACCCTCGACACGATCAACGACGCCAGGAAGCGCGGCCGCGACGTGGTCACCGAGGACACCCTCAAGTCGATGGACATCTCCAACTCCACGACCGCGCTCGGCATCGCGGTCGCGCTCGGCGAGATCGAGCCGCCGTCCGCCGGGCAGATCCACAGGGACCTGTCGCTGTACTCGTCGGTGGCGTCGTGCTCGTCCGGCGTCGAGCTGGACCGGGCGCAGATCGTGGTCGTCGGCAACGTGCGCGGCATCGGCGGCCGGTACCGGGCCGGGCACGGGGTGATGAAGGACGCGCTCGACGCCGACGGGATCTGGGACGCCGTCCGGTCGACGGGCCTGGACCTGCCCGAACGGCCCCGCACGTCCGACCTCGGCGACCGGCTCGTCAACGTGTTCATCAAGTGCGAGGCCGACCCGCGGGGCTCGGTCCGGGGCCGCCGCAACATCATGCTGGACGACTCCGACGTGCACTGGCACCGGCAGATCAAGGCGTGCGTGGGCGGCGTCGCCGCGTCCGTCACCGGCGACCCGGCGGTGTTCGTGTCGGTCGCGGCGGTGCACCAGGGGCCCTCGGGCGGCGGCACCGTCGCGGCCATCGCCGACCTCGGGTGAGCGCGCCGCGGACGCGGAGAGTATCCGCGGAGTAGCCCCTCGCGGTCGCCGGAGGCTATAGCCTTCCTGGCGTGTCCGGACTGACCATTCCCGAACCACAGTTCCCCGGGGACGACGGAAGCGCCGATCCCCGGTTGTGCGAGGCGCTCGCCGGGTACGCGTCCGGCCGCGTCGGCGTGCACGCGGTGCTGCGGCGGCTCCAGGGCGCGCGGCTGCTGGTGCCGATCGTCGCCGTCCTCACCGAGGAGGAGCCCGCGGCGCCCGGCGAGCTGCGGCGGGAGAAGTCGAGCGACATGGCGCTGCCCACCCTGATCGGCGACGACGGGCGGCGCGGCGTGCTCGGCTTCACCTGCACCGAGACGATGAAGGCCTGGCGCGCCGACGCCCGCCCGGTCGCGGTGCGGGCCGGCGACGCCTGCCGCGCCGCCCTCGACGAGGGGGCCGACGCCCTGGTCGTGGACGTGGCGGGCCCGGTCCCGTTCGCCGTGGACGGGCTGCGCCTGCACCTGCTCGCCGACGGCCGCCCGATCCCGCCGCCGCACGAGGACCCCGACATCCTCGCCGCGGTCGAGGCCGCGTTCGGCTCCGACACCTCCGTCAGCGGGGTCCGCGTCGTCGAGGGCACCTCCGCGGAGATCGCCGTCCGGTTCGCCGTCGTGCCCGGGCACGACGAGCGGGGCACCGTCCAGCGGGTCTCCGACCGCCTCGCCGAACTCCTGCGCGGCCGGATCGTCGGCGGCGTCGAACTGAACGTCCTGCGCAGGTAGCCCCCCGTACGGGCGGCCGGGGCGCGGTTAATCGCTGGCCTCCGCCGCGGCCCCTCTGCGACCCTGGCGCCATGATCGATGTTGACGCCTTCATCGCCGACGGGTTCGTCCGGGTGGAGCGGGCGTTCCCCCGGGAACTGGCGGCCGAGTGCCGCGACATCCTGTGGCGCGACACCGGCTGCGACCCCGACCATCCCGCGACGTGGACGCATCCCGTCGTGCGGCTCGGCGACCACGCCGAGGAGCCGTTCCGGGCCGCCGTGAACACCGGCCCCCTGCACGCCGCGTTCGACGCCGTCGTCGGGAAGGGCGCCTGGCTGCCGCGCGCCGGCCTCGGCACGTTCCCGGTGCGGTTCCCCAGCGACCAGCCGCCCGGCGACGACGGCTGGCACATCGACGCGAGCTTCCCCGGCGACGACCCGGCCGACTTCATGTCCTACCGGGTGAACGTCGCGTCGAAGGGCCGCGCGCTGCTCATGCTGTTCCTGTTCTCCGACGTGGGGGAGGACGACGGGCCCACCCGCATCCGCGTCGGCTCCCACCTGGACGTCCCGCCGATCCTGGAGTCGGCGGGGGAGGCGGGGCTAACGTTCATGGACCTGGCGGGCAAGGCCGTCCCCGCGACCGAGCACCGCCCGCTCGCCTACGCCACGGGGCAGGCGGGCGACGTGTACCTGTGCCACCCGTTCCTGGTGCACGCCGCGCAGGCGCACCGGGGCACCGTCCCCCGGTTCATGGCGCAGCCGCCCCTGATTCCGGCGGGCCCGTTGCCTCCGTCGTCCCCCGTGCGGGTCGCGATCGATCGAGCCCTCGGCCGGTCCTGACGCCCTACCGGGGGCGCGGCGGTGAGAACCAGGTGGTGGGGAGGCCGTGGGACGGGCCCTCACCGAGGATCACCGGCTCCCCGCCCGGCCACAGCCGCAGCGTCACGACGTGCAGGACGTCGAGCCGCGAGGCGTCGCGGCCCTCGAACGACAGGTGCGCCACGGGCGCTTCGGGGGTGGCCGCCGCCCCGGCCCGCTCGATGCTCCGGTCGACGCGCGCGGCCTCGTCGCGCGACATGTACGCGCGCATCGTCGAGTGCCACACGACCGTGGCGACGCCCTCCTCGGGGGCCAGCCCCTCCAGGAAGTCCGCGGCGCCCGCCTTCACGACCGTCGCGGGGACCCGCGCGGCGACCTCGAACGCCGCCCGCAGCCGCGCCACCCGGGCCGTCTGGTCGGGCCACACGTACGACAGGAGCCGCCGCCGCCCGGCGGGCGAGGCCGCGTCCAGCGGGTTCGGGTCGCATCCCCGCCGCTCGGCGATGGCGAGCGGCGCGCCCACCGGGGGAAGGCCCCGCCAGGCGTCCGGCAGGACGACCGGCGACTCCGGGCCGTACGCGCCGCTCTCGTGCAGGAACCGGAAGCGGTCGGCGCGCAGGTTCAGGCCCCCACTGGCCCCGATCTCCAGCAGCCTGACCGGCAGGGACCGGCCCGGGGCGCCCGCGGGACGGCAGGCGTCGGCGATCGCGAGGAGCCCGCCGACGAGCGGCGCCGCCCGCCCGACCTCGTTGGTCTGCGGCGGATCGAGGAGGCCGTCGCGGACCTCGGCCGCGTGCCCGGCCAGCACGTCCCGGAACGCGGGCCAGGCCTCCAGCGGGTCCCGCGTCCCGCCGGCGGTCGGGTAGTACGCCGCCAGTTCCGGCGCCCGGCCCTCAAGGACGAGCCGGTGCACCGTGCCGAGCATGCCCAGGATGTAGCCGGTCCGCGTGCGCGCCCCGAGCACCTCCGTCACGACCGCGCCCGGATCCTCCGCCGCCCGCGTGAGCAGTTCGGCGTACATCGCCGACCCCAGCTGGGCGGACGCCCGCGCCTGGCCCAGCAGCGCCCGCCTCGTCTCGACCCCGTCCGCACCGGCCCTTCCCATCGCCACCTCCCCGACGAGCCTCTCAGATGCTGGACGCCGTCACGGGCGGGCACGCGGAGTCAATAGGATTCCTCCCATGCTGCGATGGTTGACCGCGGGGGAGTCCCATGGCCCGGCCCTGACCGCGATCGTGGAGGGGCTGCCGGCCGGAGTGCGCGTGACCTCGGGGGACATCGCCGAGGAACTGCGCCGCCGGAGGCTCGGCCACGGCCGGGGCGCCCGGATGAAGTTCGAGCAGGACAAGGTCACGATCATCGGGGGCGTCCGGCATGGGGCGACGCTCGGCGGGCCGGTCGCGATCGAGGTCGGCAACACCGAGTGGCCCAAGTGGGAGACGGTCATGTCGGCCGACCCCGTGGACGCCGACGTCCTCGCGGCCCAGGCCAGGAACGCCCCGCTGTCGCAGCCGAGGCCCGGCCACGCCGACCTGGTCGGCATGCAGAAGTACGGCTTCGACGACGCGCGGCCCGTCCTGGAGCGGGCGAGCGCGCGGGAGACGGCCGCGCGGGTCGCGCTCGGCACCGTCGCCAAGGCGTTCCTCAAGCAGGCCCTCGGCGCGGACGTCCTGAGCCACGTGATCGCGCTGGGCGAGGTCGAGGCCCCCGAGGGCGTCCTGCCCGAGCCCGGCGACCTGGCGCGGGTCGACGAGAGCCCGGTGCGCTGCTTCGACGGCGAGGCGTCGGAGCGGATGGTCGCGCACATCGACGAGACGAAGAAGGCCGGCGACACCCTCGGCGGCGTGGTGGAGGTGCTCGCCTACGGGCTCCCGCCCGGCCTCGGCAGCCACGTCCACTGGGACCGGCGCCTGGACTCCCGGCTCGCCGGCATCCTCATGGGCATCCAGGCGATCAAGGGCGTGGAGCTCGGCGACGGGTTCACCACCGCGCGGCGGCCCGGCTCGCGGGCGCACGACGAGATCGACGCGACTCCGGAGGGGGTCCGCCGCCGCACCAACCGGGCCGGCGGCGTCGAGGGCGGCATGACCACCGGCGAGGTGCTGCGGGTGCGCGCCGCGATGAAGCCGATCTCGACCGTCCCGCGGCGGCTCGACACGATCGACGTCACGACCGGCGAGCCCGCCAAGGCGATCAACCAGCGCAGCGACGTGACGGCCGTCCCGGCCGCCGGGGTGGTCGCCGAGGCGATGGTCGCGCTCGTCCTCGCGGACGCGGCGCTGGAGAAGTTCGGCGGCGACTCCGTCGAGGAGACCGCCCGCAACCTGCGCGGATACCTGTCCTCCATGACGATCAAGTGAGCGTGGCCATGCGACCGAAGGCAGTCATCATCGGGCCGCCCGGCTCGGGCAAGTCCACCGTCGGCGCCGGGCTGGCCGAACGCCTCGGCGTCACGCTGCGCGACACCGACGCCGACGTCGAGCGGGCCGCGGGCAAGCCCATCGGCGAGATCTTCATCGACGACGGCGAGGAGCGCTTCCGCGAGCTGGAGCGCGCCGCCGTCGCCGAGGCGCTGGCCGAGCACGACGGCGTCGTCGCGCTCGGCGGCGGCGCCGTCCTCGCGGCCGAGACGCAGGACCTGCTCGCCGGGCACACCGTCGTCTACCTGCGGGTCGGCCTCGCCGAGGCGATCAAGCGGGTCGGCCTGGCGTCGGCGCGGCCGCTGCTCGTGCTGAACCCGCGCAGCCAGATGCGCAAGCTGCTGGAGGAGCGGCTCCCGATCTACGAGCGGCTCGGCACCGTGGACGTCGACACCGACGGGCGCGAGCCCGCCGACGTCGTCGACGAGGTCGTGAGGGCCCTGGAGGGGGACGCGTGACGCAGGCCCGGGTGCACGTCGGCGGCGCCGACCCCTACGACGTCGTCATCGGGACGGGCGTGCTCGGCGAGCTGCCCGCCCTCGTCGGGGAGGGGGCCCGGACCGTCGCGGTCGTCCACGCCGAGGGGCTGCCGCAGATCGCCCGTCCCGTGTGCGGGGCGCTCGAACAGGCCGGGTACGCCGTGCACGCGCTGCCCGTCCCGGACGGCGAGGCCGCCAAGGAGGTCGGCGTCCTCGCCGGGCTGTGGTCGTCCTTCGCCCGCTTCGGCATGACCCGCACTGACGTCGTCGTCGGCGTCGGCGGCGGCGCCACCACCGATCTCGCCGGGTTCGCGGCGGCCTCGTGGCTGCGCGGCGTGCGGGCGGTGCTCGTCCCGACGACGCTGCTCGGCATGGTGGACGCGGCGGTCGGCGGCAAGACCGGCATCAACGTCCCCGAGGGCAAGAACCTCGTCGGCGCGTTCCACCCGCCCGCCGGCGTCCTGTGCGACCTCGCCACGCTGGTGACGATGCCGCGCGAGGACTACGTCAGCGGCCTCGCCGAGATCATCAAGGCCGGCTTCATCGCCGACCCGCGGATCCTCGCCCTGGTCGAGGAGGACCCGAAGGGCGCCGCGCACCCCGACGGCCCGCACACCCGCGAGCTGGTCGAACGGGCCGTCCGGGTCAAGGCCGACGTCGTGTCGGCCGACCTGAAAGAGAGCGGCCTCCGCGAGATCCTGAACTACGGCCACACCCTCGCGCACGCCATCGAGAAGAACGAGGAGTACCGGTTCCGCCACGGCCACGCCGTCGCGATCGGCATGGTGTACGCCGCCGAGCTGTCCCGCCTCGCCGGGCGGCTGCCCGCCGACGTCGTCCGGCGGCACCGCGACATCCTCGAAGCCGTGGGCCTCCCGGTCTCCTACGCCGCCGACTGGCCCGGCCTGCGCGCCACCATGACCATCGACAAGAAGTCGCGGGGCGCCACGCTCCGGTTCGTCGTCCTCGACGGCATCGCCGAGCCGGGCCGCCTCGAAGGCCCGGACGAGGAGCTGCTCGCCGCCGCCTACCGGGAGATCGCCCGATGACCCGCGTCCTCGTCCTGAACGGCCCCAACCTGCGCCGCCTCGGCGTCCGCGAGCCCGACACCTACGGGACGGCCAGCTTCGACGACCTGGTCGCCGTCTGCCGCGACGCGGGCCGCCGCCTCGACCTGCACGTCGAGGTCCGGCAGACCGACGACGAGGCCGAGATGATGCGCTGGCTGCACGAGGCCGCCGACGAGCGCGTCCCGGTCGTGCTGAACCCGGCCGCGTTCACGCACTACTCCTACGCGTTGCGCGACGCCGTCGCCCAGCGCACCGCCCCGCTCGTCGAGGTCCATATCACCAACCCGGCCGCCCGCGAGGAGTTCCGCCACAACTCCGTCGTCGCGGGCGTCGCCACCGGAACCATCGCCGGTTTCGGCACCATGTCCTACGTCCTGGCCCTCCAGGCCGTGGCCGAGCTGGTCGCCGAGAACTCCTAGCTTTCCTCGGCGGCGCTGCGGGCCATGTCCTTGAGCTCGGCCACGACGTCGTCCAGGGGGGCGACGTCGCGGTGGGCGCGGCACAGGATGGTGGCGCCCTCCACGGCCGCGACGATCAGGCGGGCGAGGCGGGACGCGCGGTCGTCGGGGACGCCGGCGTTGCCGAGCCCGGTGGCGAGGGTGTCCTGCCAGCGCCCGAACGCCGCCGCGGCGGCCGCGGCGAGCTGCGGGGCCTCGTCGTGGGACTCGACGGTGACGGCGACGACGGGGCAGCCGGCGCGGAACTCGCTCTTGATCAGGACCTGCCGCCACCAGGCCGTGAAGGCGTCCACGGCGGACGCGGCGTCACCGCTCTCGGTGGCGGCGAGGATGCCGGCGTTGAGGAACTCGCCGGCGTAGCGGACGGCCTCCTCGGCGAGCTGCGCCTTGCCGCCGGGGAAGTGGTGGTAGATCGACCCGCGCGGGGCGCCGCTGTGCGCGATGACGTCGCGGAACCCGGTGCCGCTGTAGCCGCGCTCGCGGAAGAGGAAGGCGGCGCTGCGCACCATGCGTTCCCTGCTGTCCGTCCCCATGCGACGATTATGACATTCATCATACGGTCCTCGCGTTGTCCATGACGACCGTCATGGACAACTTTGGCCGTGCCGGACGCCATCGCCGCTACTCGCGAGTAGGGTCACCTCAGGCACGCGATACGGGCCGGTTCCGGGAGCGGGGCCGGGCAGGGGAGAAGGAGACGTTCGTGATCGACCTCCAGCGCGACGGAGACGTGTACGTCCTGCGGTTCGACGCGGGCGAGAACCGGTTCGGCCCCGACTTCCTCGACGCGGTCGAGGGGGCCCTCGACTCGGTGGCGAAGAACGACGGGCCGGGCGCGCTCGTCACCGTCGGCACCGGCAAGTTCTACTCCAACGGCCTGGACCTGGAATGGCTCGGCGCCAACCAGGACAGGTTCGAGGACTACCTGCGACGAGTGCACGCCCTGTACGCGCGCGTGCTGACCCTGCCGATGCCGACGGTCGCGGCGCTGAACGGCCACGCCTTCGCGGGGGGCGGCATGCTCGCCCTCGCCCACGACTTCGCCGTCATGCGCACCGACCGCGGCTACTTCTGCCTGCCCGAGGTGGACCTCGGCATGAGCTTCACCCCCGGGATGAACGCGCTGATCACGGCGCGGCTGCCGAAGGCCACCGCGCACGAGGCGATGATCACCGGCCGCCGCTACGCCGCGGAGCAGGCGCGCGAGGCCGGGATCGTGCAGCGCACCGCGCCCGAGGAGGAGGTGCTGCCCGCCGCCGTGGAGTGGGCGGCGTCGCTGGCGAGCAAGAACGGACCGGTGGTGGCGACGATCCGCACCGCGATGTACCGGCAGGCGCTGGACGCGCTGAACGGTCCCGCGCTGCCGTGACCCCTCCACTCGGACCCGGGCCGGGAGTAGGTTACGTTCGACTGGAATCGGATTCGGTTTAGGAAGGGGCGCGGGACACCATGCGCATCGGTATGGCGCTCAGCTACTCGGGCGGTTTCAAGGAGACCGTCGAGGAGCTCGCCGACTACGAGAAGGCCGGCCTCGACATCGTCTACGTCGCGGAGGCCTACAGCTTCGACGCGGTGAGCCAGATGGGCTACATCGCCGCCAGGACCGAGCGGGTGGAGATCGCCTCCGGCATCCTCAACATCTACTCGCGCACCCCGACCGCGATCGCGCAGACCGCCGCGGGGCTGGACTACGTCTCCGACGGGCGGTTCACGCTCGGCATCGGCGCGTCCGGCCCGCAGGTCATCGAGGGCTTCCACGGGGTCCCCTACACCGCGCCGCTCGGCCGCACCCGGGAGATCATCGAGATCTGCCGCAAGGTGTGGCGCCGCGAGCGCGTGCAGCACGACGGCAAGCACTACCACCTGCCGCTGCCGGAGGGCCAGGGCACCGGCCTCGGCAAGGCGCTCAAGCTCATCAACCACCCGGTCCGCGCCGACATCCCGATCATGGTCGCCGCGATCGGCCCGAAGAACGTCGAGCTGACCGCCGAGATCGCCAACGGCTGGGAGCCGATCTTCTACATGCCGGAGAAGGCCGCGGAGGTGTGGGGGCCCTCGCTCGCGGCCGGGAAGGCCAAGCGCGACCCCGCGCTCGGCGAGCTCGACGTGGTCGGGCAGTCCCCGCTCGCCATCGGCGACGACGTGCGGGGCCTCCTGGAGTTCGGCCGTCCGATGGCCGCCCTCTACATCGGCGGCATGGGCGCCAAGGGCAAGAACTTCTACAACGACCTCGCCCGGCGCTACGGCTTCGAGAGGGAGGCCGAGGAGATCCAGGACCTGTACCTGGACGGCAAGAAGGACGAGGCCGCCGCGAAGGTCCCGCAGGAGCTGCTGGAGAAGATGTCCCTCATCGGCTCCGAGGGGCACGTCCGGGAGCGGCTCGCCGCGATGAAGGAGTCCGGCGTCACGACCCTCAACGTGGCCCCGATCGCCGGCGACCACAAGGGCCGCCTCGCCCTGATCGAGAAGGTCAAGGAGATGGCCGCCGGACTCTGACGCGCCGCCTCCGCCGCCGGCGGAGACGCCCGAGCCAGAAACCCGTCCCGGGCCCGAACGGCGGGACGTCCAGCTCGAACAGCACGCGGAGCAGGACACCGCCGCCGAACAGGCCGGCCCCCCATTTCAGGGAGGAGCCCGGATCGCCCACCGAGCCGGCGGGGCGCGGATCGAGGCGGCCGCGCGGGTCGTACACGACCTGGACGCGCTCGCCTCGGTCCGCGACCTCCGACCCGGTCGTCATCGTCCGCACCCGCGGCTCGGCGCAGGCGAGGTCGTGGTCGTAGTAGACGTCCGTGGTCGTGTTCCCGTTGCTGTCGGTGCTGGTGACCTCGCGCCGGTCGACCTTCTGGACGGTGCACGCCGTCGTCCGGCCGCGCTCGTGCAGAGCCTGGTCCGACACCGCGCCCGCGACCACGGACGCCCCGATGCCCAGCAGGAAGAAGGCGCCGAAGAAGACCAGGACGTTCTCGTAGCGCAGCTGCGTGAAGACCAGCAGGGCGTATCCGGCCATCATCATCACGAAGAACAGCGCCGTGCCCGCCCAGTTGCCCGCCAGCGCCGACGGCCCGTAGGCGTTCAGGGCGGCCTGGGCGACGATCAGCGCCAGCCCGGTCAGGGGCGCGCCGACCGCCAGCAGCGCCGCCACCGCCCAGCCCGGCCGTTTCCCGTACCCCACCATCGGAACCCGTCCCGTCGTTCATCCGTGTCCCTGGATGAGACGCGCGGATCCGCCGTCAGGATCGCTATCTGATCCTTACTTCTCGCTGCCGGCGGAACCGCGCGGGGAACGCCCCGGGAAGGGCGGATCAGAGCGCCGCGTCGACCTCCTTCGCGACGCGCTCGCCGGAGCGGACGGCGCCGTCCATGTAACCCGTCCAGTAGCCGGACGTCTCGGTGCCCGCCCAGTGGACCGGGCCGCACGGCTCCCGCAGCGCCGGACCGAACGCGGTGAGCGCGCCGGGCGGGGCGACGCCGACGGGGCCGCCGCCGCTCCACGTCTCGTTGTCCCAGCGCTGGAAGGCGGTCAGCTTCGGGTTCGCGGCCTTGTCGCCGAACAGCCTGGTGAACGAGTCGAGTCCCGCGGCCCGCACGTCCGCGGCCGGCGCGCCGTCCAGCCTCCTGATGTTGGCCTGGTTCATGAAGCCCATCAGGATGCCCCGCGACCCGTCCGGGGGGCTGTTGTCGAACGTCGCGTCGATGGCGCCGCTGTCGGCCACGGCCTGCCCGGTCAGCCCGTCCGCCCGCCAGAACGGCGTGTCGTAGACGGCGACGAACTTGGCCACCGAGCCCATCGGGTACCGCTGCATGAGCTGCGCCCGGGCGGCGGGCAGCGCCGGCGAGAAGTCGATCCTCCCGGCGATCGCCGGGGACATCGCGACCACGACCCGCTTCGCCGACACCGTGATCCCGTCGGCGGTCACCGTCACGCCGCCCGCCTCGGCGGCGATGGACCGGACCGGCGCGTTGTAGTGGACGATGTCGCCGAGCCGCGCCGCCAGCCGGATCGGCACCTCCTGCGAGCCGCCGACGAACCGCGACTCCTGCGCCCCGCCCTTCGTGTTGATCAGCCGGTCGATCGTCCCCGGGGCGCTCTCGTTGCCCGCCGAGGCCGCGTAGTTCAGCAGGTAGAGCAGCGAGACCTCCTGCGAGCGCATCGACAGGGTGGAGGAGGCGAACGCGTCCATCAGGAACCGCGCGCCGCTGCTCAGGGAGTTGGCCCGCGACCAGGTGTGGAAGGTCTGCGCGTCCCACTCCTCCGCCTTGGCCGCCTTCCACGGCTCGCCGACCGGCACCTCCTTGACCATCCCGCCGAGCTTGAGCAGCGCCAGCTCCAGGTCGACCACGCCCCAGTCCGGCGGGACCGCGCCGAGCAGGCCGTCGGTCGCGTACAGCGACCGCTTGCCGTCCCGGTAGTAGACGTTCTTGCCCTCGTTGTAGGTGGCGTAGGTGTCGACGCCCAGGTCCCCGGCGAGCGCGGCGATGCGGTCCTGCGTCGGGCCGATGAACTCGGCGCCGCCCTCGTTGGTGGTGCCGTCGCCGAGCGGCATCCCGTAGACGCGGCCGCCGGGGCGCTCCCGCGCCTCCAGCACGACCACGGACCGGCCCGCCGCGACGAGGTCGCGGGCGGCGGTGAGGCCGGAGAGCCCGGCGCCGACGATCACCACGTCGGCGGTGAGGGGCGCCGTGCGGGCGGCGGCGGAGGGGGCCGCGGCCGCGGTGACGACCGCTCCCGCGGCGGTGAGCGCGCCTGTGCCCAGCAGTCTTCTACGGCTGACTCGGGTCAAGGGGAATCACTCCTGGGGAAGTCCATGGGGCCGGACATTCGGGGGGACGGAGCACACGCCGGGTCACGCTAGGCCAGCTCTCGACCAGAAGTCGAGGGTTCTTCATGTTCGTGACCGCGTTGAGACGGCCGTCTCGCGATGATCTAGAGTCCTGGCCATGGGGGAGACTCACTACGCGCGGCGCCGCCGGCTCGCCGCGCTCGTCGCCGACCGGGGCGCCGCCGCACTGCTGGTGACCCGCCTGGTCAACGTCCGCTACCTGACCGGTCTGGACAGCTCGCGGGCCGCGCTGCTCGTCCCGGCCGACGGCCCCGCCGTGCTCGCGACCGACGGCCGCTACGCCGGGATGGCCGCGCAGGTCTGCCCGGAACTGCCCGTCGTCGTCGACCGCCAGGTGGCGGAGGCGCTGGTGAGGCGGGCGGCCGAGGACGGCCACGGCCGCATCGGCTTCGAGGCCCACGACCTGACCGTCGAGCACCACACGGCCCTCCTCGGCGTCGCGCTTCCGGGCCACGCCGCCGCCGAACTGGTCCCGCTCGGCCATCTCGTCGAAGAGCTGCGCATGGTCAAGGACGAGGAGGAGATCGGCCTGCTGCGCGAGGCGTGCGCCGTCACCGACCGCGCGTTCGAGGCCGTCCTGCCCGAGATCCGCGCCGGGGTCACCGAGCGCGCCGTCGCGATCGCCCTCGAACGGGCCATGGTGGACCAGGGCGCCGAAGGCCCCGCGTTCGACTCGATCATCGCGTCCGGCCCCAACGGCGCCGTCCCGCACCACCACCCGGGCGGCCGCGAGCTCCAGCGCGGCGACCTCGTCACCATGGACTTCGGCGCCCTCTACGGCGGCTACCACGCCGACATGACCCGCACCGTCGCGATCGGCGAGCCCGCCGCCTGGCAGCGGGACGTCTACGACCTCGTCCACCGCGCCCAGGCCGCCGCGCTGGCCGCCGCGCTGCCCGGCGCCGACACCAAGGACGTGGACGCCGCCGCCCGCGACGTCATCGCGGAGGCCGGGCACGGCGAGGCGTTCACCCACGGCCTCGGGCACGGCGTCGGCCTGGAGATCCACGAAGCGCCGCTCATGGGGTACGACAAGACCGGTAAGCTGATGGATCGGGTTCCGATCACCGCGGAGCCGGGGGTCTACCTCACGGGCCGGGGCGGGGTCCGCATCGAGGACACGCTGGTGGTCCGCGCGGGCGGGCCGGAGCTCCTCACCACAACGACCAAGGACCTGCTCGTCCTGTAGGACGCGCGGGCCCGCGACCGGGAGAACAACGCAGTGGCGACGACGAACGACCTGAAGAACGGCATGACGCTGAACCTCGACGGCCAGTTGTGGACCGTCCAGGAGTTCCAGCACGTCAAGCCCGGCAAGGGCGGCGCGTTCGTCCGCACCAAGCTCAAGAACGTGCTGTCGGGCAAGGTCGTCGACAAGACCTTCAACGCCGGCACCAAGGTCGAGGTGGCCAGCGTCGACAAGCGCGAGATGCAGTACCTCTACCGCGAGGGCGAGGACTTCGTCTTCATGGACACCGAGACCTACGACCAGCCGCACATCCCCGCGGCCGTCGTCGGCGACGCGGCGAACTACCTGCTCCCCGAGCAGAACGCCGTGATCGCCTTCAACAACGAGAACCCGCTGTACGTCGAGCTGCCCGCCGCCGTCGTGCTGGAGATCACCGAGACCGAGCCCGGCCTGCAGGGCGACCGCTCCACCGGCGGCAGCAAGCCCGCCACGCTGGAGACCGGGGCGCAGATCCAGGTGCCGCTGTTCATCACCACCGGCGAGAAGGTCAAGGTCGACACCCGCTCCGGCGAGTACCTCGGCCGCGCCTGAGATGGCAGCGCGCACCAAGGCCAGGAAACTCGCCCTCGACATCCTGTTCGCCGCCGAGCTCCGCGAGGAGGAGCCGACGGCGGTCCTCGCCGCCCGCGGCCGTCCGAACCAGGACGAGCTCGCCGAGTACCCGCACGCCGTCCGGCTGATCGAGGGCGTCCAGGAGAACCAGGAGCGCATCGACGAGCTGCTCGCCACCTACGCCACCGGCTGGACGCTCGAACGCATGCCCGTCGTCGACCGCAACATCCTGCGGATGGGCGCGTTCGAACTCCTGTGGGTCGACGACGTCCCCGACGGCGTCGCGGTGAGCGAGGCGGTGGGCCTGGCCACCGAGCTGTCCACCGACGAGTCCCCCCGCTTCGTCAACGGCCTCCTCTCCCGCCTCCAACAACTGAAGCCTTCTCTGAGTCTTTAGCCTTTTCTCCTCCTTCGGGCCTGGCGGCCCTCCATCGTCGAAAAAGCTGGCGATCGCTGGCATCGCTTCGTCTCGCCTTGCGGCTCGCTGCGCGATCAGGTTCTCGCAAGCTCGAACCTGCCTTCGGACGCGATCGCGGCCATTGAGGTCGTTGCGGGGTTGCGGAGCGGGCTGGGGTGGGTGCGATCGGCCGTGCCCGCATCGGCATCGCTCGGGGCCTGCCTGCGGGCGCGCGTGACTTCGGTGGGCGGCCAGGCGTGGAAGAGGAGTGCACTGCAATAAGCTCTCCTTGATGACCAACGTTAGGGGAGCGGGTGTGACCGGCCGGCAACAGAAGCGGGTGCGGGGCGGCAGCCGGGTGCGCAGCGCCGTCCTGTGGGACGCGCTCCGCGCGGTCCTCGACCGCATCACTCCCGAGGCCGGCCTGAGCGATGTCGTGGACGTCGGCGGGGGGACCGGCGGGTTCGCCGTTCCGCTCGCCGAGCTGGGGCACCGGGTCACCGTGGTCGACGCCAACCCGGACGCCCTGGCCGCGCTGGAGCGCCGGGCCTCCGAGTCCGGCGTGCGGGTGCGCGCCGTGCAGGGCGACGCGGTCGACCTGCCCGACCTTCTCGGCCCGGACGCCGCCGACCTCGTCCTGTGCCACAGCGTCCTCGAGTACGTCGACGATCCCGGCGCGGCGATGGCGGCGCTGACCGGCGCCGTCCGCCCGGGCGGCTCGGTCAGCGTGCTGGCGGCCGGGCAGGTCGCGGCCGCGCTGCACCGCGCCGTGTCCGGGCACTTCGACGACGCGCGGCGGGTGCTGACGGACCCGTCCGGGCGGTGGGGCGAGGGCGACCGGATGCCCCGCCGGTTCACCCGCGAGTCGCTGTCGGAGCTGGTGAGCGGCGCCGGGTTGCGGGTCGCCGAGCTGCACGGCGTCCGGATCTTCGCCGACCTCGTGCCGAGCGGCCTGCTGGACGGCGACGCCGACTCCGCGGACGCGCTGATCGCGCTGGAGTCCGTCGCGGCCGTCCACCCCGTCCTGCGGGACCTCGCCACCCAGCTGCACCTGGTGGCCGACAAACCGGCCGGCTAGCACCGTGAGCCGCAAGCAGCAGCTGCACCGGCCGGGGCCGCAGCCGGGCCCGCCCGCCGACGACACCGGCTGCGCCATCCTGCACGTCGACATGGACGCCTTCTTCGTCAGCGTCGAGCTGCTGGAGCGGCCCGAGCTGCGCGGGCGTCCCGTCGTCGTGGGCGGCGCCGGGCCGCGCGGCGTGGTGTCCGCGGCCTCCTACGAGGCCCGCCGGTTCGGCGTGCACTCGGCGATGCCGATGACGCGGGCGCGGCGGCTGTGCCCGCAGGCCGTGGTGCTGCCGGTGAGCCACGGCAAGTACGGCCGCGTCTCCGCCGCGGTCTTCGAGATCTTCCGCTCCGTCACGCCGCTGGTCGAGGGCCTGTCGCTCGACGAGGCCTTCCTGGACGTGGCGGGCGCCCGGCGGCGGCTGGGCCGTCCCGCCGAGATCGCGCAGCTCATCCGCGACCAGGTGCGCGACCAGCAGGGCATCACCTGCTCGGTCGGCGTCGCGACCACCAAGTTCGTCGCGAAGCTGGCCTCGACCCGGTGCAAGCCCGACGGGCTGCTCGTGGTGCCGGCCGACGGCGTGGTCGACTTCCTTCACCCGCTGCCCGTCGCGTCCCTCTGGGGCGTCGGCGAGCGGACGGAGCAGGCGCTCACCCGGCTCGGGCTGCGCACCGTCGGGCAGCTCGCCCAGGTGCCCCTCGCCACGCTGCAGCGCGAGCTCGGCAACGCGCTCGGCGCGCACCTGCACGAGCTGGCGTGGGGACGCGACCCGCGCGAGGTCGTCCCGCACACGCCCGACAAGAGCATCGGCGCCGAGGAGACCTTCGACACCGACGTCGACGATCCCGAGATCATCCGGCGGGAGCTGCTGCGGCTCGCGGAGCGGGTCGGCGCGCGGCTGCGCGAGAGCGGGAACGCCGGCCGGACGGTCAGCGTCAAACTGCGGATGGCCGACTTCAAGACGATCACGCGCGCGCGCACGCTGGCCGAGCCCACCGACCTGGCTCGTGTGATCTATGTCACAGCCCGCGAGCTGTACGAGGCGTCGGGCCTGGAACGGGTACGACTCCGTTTGGTCGGGGTGCGGGTGGAGAATCTGGGCCCCGCCGGCGAGGCCCCCCGTCAGCTCGCCCTCGACGAGCCGGACAGCGGCTGGCGTGAGGCCGAGCGAGCCATGGATCAGGTCGCGCACCGGTTCGGGCGCGGCGCGGTGCGTCCCGCCGCGCTGGTTCGGCGTGCGGCGGAGGGTGACGCAGGGGACGGCAGGGACGGAAGACAATGAAAGAAGGCTGTGAGGTGACCGGCGCCGGGCCCTCGGCGGGCCGTTCGCTTTCGTACGCTCGAGAGTCCTCGTATTCTGGGCATATCACCGTTGACGTTCGCGTCCCGCATCGGATACTCCGTCGCGGAGCTGTCGCTGGGAGGTGCCGTGCCGCTGTCTGAGCACGAGCAGCGCATGCTCGAACAGATCGAATCGGCCTTGTACGCCGAGGATCCCAAGTTCGCTCACGCGGTTCGCTCGACCAACCCCCAGGTCCATTACAAGCGCCGGATCGTCAAGGCGGCCCTCGGCTTCGCGGTGGGCGTCTGCGCGCTGATGGCCGGCCTAGTGATCAATGCCGGGACGGTCACGATCGCCGTCAGCGTCACGGGCTTCCTGCTGATGGTCGTGTGCTGCGTCTGGGCGCTGACGAGCTGGAAGCGGATGACGGGCATCGGCAACGAGCCCGCGCGCGGAGGCGGCCGGCAGGCGCGCCCCGCGAAGGCGGGCTTCATGGAACGCATGGAGGAACGCTGGCGCCGCCGCACCGAGGGTGACTGAGCGGCGTCTGGAGCGAAGCGGAAGACGGCGCTCAGTCTTCTTCCGGGGGGTCTGGGGGGTTGTCCCCCCAGGTTGTTGCTGAGCGGCGTCTGGGGGGTTGTCCCCCCAGGTTGTGACTGAGCGGTCCCTCGGTACCGGCGAGGCGACTCGTCCCGGCCTTGTGCGGACTTTTTCGCGGGCCGGGACGAACGTGTGTGCGGGGTCGCGGCTAGCGGCGGCGGAGGCGGGACGGTAGGTCGTTCAGTCGGGCGGTGGCGTCGAGGGCGCGGTCTCCGGCGGTGCGGAGCGCGGTGCGGGTCTGCTCCATCGTCGACGGCGGCAGCAGGCGGGCGCGCCACCGGGCCCGGCGCCCGACGGACGCGGCGAACGCCTCCCGGACGGTCCGCACGTCGGCGCGCAGCCGCTCGGCGGGCTCGGAGGCGCGGGTCCGCGAGTAGCGCGCCAGTTCCTCGGCGCGGGCGATCCGGGTGAGGGCTTGGAGGCTCGGCGCGTCCATCTCCAGCAGTTCCCCGAGCCGGCGGGCGGCGGCGCGCGGGGAGTCGCTGGCCCGCCATTCCAGGCCGTGGTCGAGCGCGTCCGCGCGCATCTCCTGCCAGGCGGCGTGCGCCGCCCCACTTGGATCGGGCGTCCCGTTCGGTGATCTCACCGGGGCGGCCGGACCGGGCGTGCGCCTGCGGCGCCGCTCCGCCTCCTCGGCCGGACCGGGGGAGGCCCTGCGCCGCTTGGGCGTCGGCGTCCCGCTGGGCGAGGCGGTCAGGGCCGCCCAACGGCGCCACCGGGTGTAGATGCGCAGCGTCATCGGCACGGCCATCAGCAGCAGCACCAGCAGGGCGACGGCGAGCCACCGCGCCGCGGAGAACCCGCCGTCGTCGCCCTCCTGGACGTCGGTCGCCGCGCCCGCGCCCTCGTCGTTGCGGTGCGCGGGGCCGCTGGGCGAGGCCGTCGCGCCCGCGTCGGGGGACGAGGCGTCCGGCGCCTGCGTGACCTGGTCGTCCGGTCCGCCGCCGGTGCTGACCGCGGGCAGGCTGTACTCGGGGGCGAGGGCCGTGCCCTGCCCGGCGGCGCCGCTCGGCGTGGGCTCGAAGCGCACCCACCCCGAGCCCTCGAAGTACAGCTCGGGCCAGGCGTGCGCGTCGCGCGACCGCACCACCCACTCGCCGGGCTTGACCTCGCTGCCCGGCGTGTAGCCCATCGCGACCCGCGAGGGGATCCCGAGGATCCGCGCCATCAGCGCCATCGCGGCGGCGAACTGCTCGCAGTACCCGCGCTTGCTGTGCAGGAGGAAGTCGACGAGGTCGCTGCCGTGCTGCGGCGCGGGCGCCGACAGGTCGTAGGTGAACCCGCCGGACAGGGTGAACCAGCGCTGCAGCCGGACGGCCTGGCCGAGCGCGGTCGCCGAACCGGCGGTGACGTCCGAGGCGAGCTTCCTGACCTCCGGCGGGACGTTCTTGGGCACCGCCGTGTAGTGCGCGACGATCTCGGGCGGGTAGGGCCCCGAGGCGGCGAGCTGCCCGACGGTCGGCTGCGGGATCAGGCTCCTGACGGTGTAGGAGCGTCCGCCCGCCGAGTCGCGCAGCGAGTAGATCATCAGCGACGGGCCGTGCACCCGCCAGTCGCCCTTGATCGACACCTTGGCCGGGGCGTACGGCACCGGCAGGAACGTCATGTTCCTGACCTCCGGCCGCACCCGGACCTCGGTCGTCACCTCGCGCGAGGGCGCGACCGTCAGCCCCTGCGGGGCGGGGAGGGCGCGGTCGCCGCTCAGCCGGTCCTTGGAGCTGCTCTTCAGCGGGCTGTAGGTCCACCGGTCCCCGTCGAACCGGTCGAGGGCGTAGAGACGGAGGTAGCCGGGGCTTTCCGGTGCGTCGCTGCGGTAGGTCAGCACGGTCGAGTCGTCCAGCCGGGTCAGCTCCCGCTTCAGGCTGACCAGCGGGTCGGGCGTCGTCACGGTCTGCGTGCCCCGGCCGGAGCCGCCGCCCACGCCGAACACGCCGCGCGGGTGCAGCCCGGGGATCGCCGCAGGCAGCAGCACGGCCACGGCGACCGTGCCCTCGACATGGAGGACCACACGACCGTGGACTCCACGCTGGAGATCCTCGGGAAGCTGCGGGTCGACTTCCCGTGGGCCGGGGTCGCCGTCCAG
>NZ_JBEUPA010000091.1:0-34005 GCF_040492065.1 Actinomadura sp. NPDC000929
CAGGCCGGCGACCTGGTCCTTGGGCAGCTTCGCGGCCACCCGGTAGGCCTCCTTGCCGTCCACCTTCTCCACCGCCTCGGGCGACGGCCCCTGCGGGATGAGGTCCATCGCCTTCGCCGACCACGGCAGCATCTCGCCGTCGAGGACGAGCCATCCGGTGTCCAGTTCGTCCCAGAGCCCCGCCGCGCCGACGGCGGCGCGGAGCCGGTCCAGGACCTCGGCCGTGCGGGACGGGTCGCGGAAGAAGGACCGCCCGGTGCGGGTGTAGACGGCGCCGGTCGTCCCGTCGTCCACGCCGAACCGCTCGGCGGCCACCGAGGCGTCGCGGCACACGACCGCCACGGCGCGCGAGCCCATGTGCTTCTCCTCGCACACCACGCGCAGGACGCCCTTGTCCCGGTACGCGGCGAGGGCCTCGGCCGGATGCTCCAGGTATCCCGGCAGGGGCGACGTCTCGGCGGGGGCCATGGTGGGCGGCAGGTAGACGAGCCAGCGCGGGTCCACCGCGAACCGGCTCATCACCTCCAGCGCGGCCAGCGCGTTCTCCTCCCGGACCGAGACGCGGCCCATCAGGCGGGTCTCGACGCCCTGGTTCCCGAGGACGTCCCCGATGTTGAGGACGTCGTTCTCCCGGTGGCCGCCCGCGCTCGCCTTGGCCGGCGCCTCCAGCGGACGCGTCGGCTCGTACCAGACCTGCCGCGCCGGAACCGACGCCAGCTCGCGCTCCGGATACCGCAGCGCCGTCAGCTTCCCGCCGAACACCGCACCGGTGTCCAGGCAGATGGTGTTGTTCACCCACTCCGCCTCCGGGACGGGCGTGTGGCCGTACACGACCATCGCCTTGCCCCGGTAGTCGCGCGCCCACGGGTAGCGCACCGGAAGGCCGTACTCGTCGGTCTCCCCGGTCGTGTCGCCGTACAGCGCGAACGAGCGGACCCGTCCGGACGCGCGGCCGTGGTAGTCCTCCTTGAGCCCGGCGTGGGCCACGACCAGGCGTCCGCCGTCCAGGACGTAGTGGCTGATGAGGCCGTCCATGAACCGCAGCGCGCCGTCGCGGAAGTCCTCGTCCTCGGCGGCGAGCTGCTCCAGCGACTCGGCGAGCCCGTGCGCGAGCCGCACCTTGCGCCCGCGCAGCGCGCGGACGAGCTTGGCCTCGTGGTTGCCCGAGACGCACAGCGCGTCGCCGGCGGCCACCATGCCCATCACCAGGCGCAGCACGCCCGGCGAGTCGGGGCCGCGGTCGACCAGGTCGCCGACGAAGACGGCGGTCCGCCCGCCGGGGTGGCTCGCGCCGGCGGCGCGCCCCCGCGCGTCCCGGAGGATCTCGTAGCCGAGGTCGGCGAGGAGGTCCTCCAGCTCCGCGCGGCAGCCGTGCACGTCGCCGATGACGTCGAACGGGCCGGTCAGCTCGCGCCTGTCGTTCCAGGCCTTCTCGTACCGGATCGTCGCGGCGTCGATCTCGTCGGGTCCGGTCAGGACGTGGACGCGGCGGAACTCGCGGCCCAGCGAGCGCATGCCGCGCCGCAGCTCGCGGCGCTGGCGCGGGATGACGTGCGGGGCCAGGTCGCGCTCCGGGCGCCCGGCGTTGCGCTCGGCGGCGAGGGCCTCGGGGACGTCCAGCACGATCGCCACCGACAGGACGTCGTGCTCCTTGGCCAGCTTGAGCAGCGACTCCCGCGCCTTGGTCTGCACGTTGGTCGCGTCCACCACGGTCAGCAGTCCGCGCCGCAGGCGCTTGCCCACGATGTAGTGCAGCAGGTCGAACGCGTCGCCGGTGGCCGACTGGTCGTTCTCGTCGTCCGACACGACCCCGCGGCAGAAGTCCGACGACACCACCTGGGTCGGCTTGAAGTGCTTGCGCGCGAAGTGCGACTTGCCCGACCCGGACACGCCGACGAGCACGACGAGCCCCATCTCCGGGACCTTGATCTCGGTCATCTGGATTCCTCCATGGATGCCCCGGCCGTCAGGCCAGGGAGAAAACGCGCCTCTGCGGAGCAGAGCGGCGAAGCCGGGGCGTTACGACTTCCGTCAGGTCGGCTCGCACCGAAGCTGTTAGAACGTGTGGCATGGCGCGGCAGGTCAAGCGGGCGTTCAAATACCGCTTCTACCCGACCGGCGAGCAGGCGGCTGAGCTGTCTCGCACATTCGGCTGCGTGCGCATGGTCTACAACAAGGCACTGGAGGAGCGGACCCGGGCCTGGTACGGCGAGGGGCGCCGGATCTCCTACCCGCAGTCGTCCGCTCTTCTGACGCAATGGAAGAAGACCGAAGAACTCGCCTTCCTGGCCGAAGTGTCCTGCGTCCCGCTCCAGCAGGCGCTGCGCCATCTGCAGACGGCGTTCGCCAACTTCTTCGCCAAGCGGGCCGCCTATCCGCGGTTCAAGGCGCGCAAGCGGTCGCGTGCGTCGGCCGAGTACACCCGGAGCGCGTTCATTTGGCGCGACGGGCGCCTCACTCTGGCGAAGATGTCCGCGCCGCTGGACATCCGCTGGTCGCGTCCGCTGCCCGAGGGTGTGGAGCCGAGCACGGTGACGGTGTCGCGCGACAGTGCCGGGCGCTGGTTCGTGTCCCTGCTCTGCCAGGACTGCGTCGCCTCCGCCCCCACCACGGACGCGGCGGTCGGGGTGGACGCCGGGATCACTTCGCTGGTGACCCTGTCGACCGGGGAGAAGATCGCCAACCCCCGGCACGAACGGCGCGACCGCGCCCGCCTGGCCAAGGCGCAGCGCGAGCTTGCCCGCAAGGCCCCCGGCTCGGCGAACCGCGACAAGGCCCGCCGCAAACTCGCCCGCTTGCACGCGCGAATCAGCGACCGGCGCCGCGACTTCCTGCACAAACTGTCGACTCGTCTCGTCCGTGAGAACCAAACGGTCGTGATTGAAGACCTCGCCGTCCACAACCTGCTCAGGAACCGCACGCTCGCGCGCGCCATCTCCGACACGGCGTGGGCGGAACTGCGCGCGATGCTGGAGTACAAGTGCGCCTGGTACGGCCGCGAACTCGTGGTGGTCGACCGCTGGTTCCCCTCCTCCAAGCTGTGCGGAACCTGCGGAACCATCCGCGCCAAGCTGCCGCTGGACGTCCGCGAATGGACGTGCGGCTGCGGCAGCGTGCATGACCGCGACGTCAACGCCGCGCGCAACATCCTGGCCGCCGGGCTGGCGGTGACCGCCTGTGGAGACGGTGTAAGACCTCAACGGGACACCTCCCGGACGAGGCGGTCGTCGGCGAAGCAGGAAACCCAGCGAGCAAACGCTGGAACCCCCTGCCTCTAGGCCGGGGGAGGAAGTCAACGGGTGAACACTCCCATCTGCGTCGGCGCGCCGACCTCGGGGTCGTCGTCGCCGACGGGAACGTGGCGGACGCGGTAGCCGTGCTCGGCGGCGACCCGGTCCGCCCATGCGCGGAACTCCGGGCGCGTCCATTCGAAACGGTGGTCGGGGTGGCGCATCGCCCCGGGCGCCAGCCCCTCGTAGCGGACGTTGTGCTCGGCGTTCGGGGTCGTGACGACCACGACGCGGGGCGCGGCGTGGCCGAACACGACCCGCTCGACGGCGCCGAGGCGCGGCGGGTCGACGTGCTCGATGACCTCCATCAGCACGGCCGCCTCGTACCCGCGGAACCGGTCGTCGGCGTAGGTGAGCGCGCCCTGGAAGACTTCCCGCACGCGGTCGTTCTCGCGGCGCGGCTGCTTGTCCAGCCGCAGGCGGCGGGCGGCGTGGCCGAGCGCGCGGTACGAGACGTCCGAGCCGGAGATCTCGCTGAAGAACTCGTCCTTGGCCAGCCGCGCCATGAGCTTGCCCGAGCCGCAGCCGAGGTCGATGACCCGGCGGGCGTCCTCGTCGTGCAGCGCCTGCACCACCGACCGCAGCCGCAGCTCCGCGAGCGAGACGGACGCCTCCTCGGGCGCCTCCGCCCGCCCGTCCTCGGCGGCGGCCTCTTCCTCCTCGACCTCCACCGGGTCGAGCTCCTCGTCGGACGCGTCCTCGGCGTCGGCGAGACGGCCCAGCGCGGACTGCACGAGGCTGCGCCGGTTGGCCAGGTACCGGCGCGTGATGGCGCCGCGGTCGGGGTGCGCGGCCAGCCAGCCCTCCCCCGCCCGGATGAGCTTGTCGACCTCGTCGGGCGCCATCCAGTAGTGCTTGGCGTCGTCGAGGACAGGCAGCAGGACGTACAGCTGGTTGAGGGCGTCGGCGAGCCGCAGCGTCCCGGTCAGGGTGAGCGTCACGTACCGGGAGTCGCCCCACTCGGGGAAGTCGGGGTCGAGCGGCACGGGCACGGCCGACACGTCCCAGCCGAGCGGAGCGAAGAACCGCTCGGCCTGGCCGGGCCCGCCCCTGCACGGGAGGGCGGGCAGGACGATCTCCAGCGGGACGGGCGTCTCCGCGAGTTCGGGGCGCAGGTCGCAGCGTCCCCGCATGGCGGTGCGGAACACGTTCGCCATGGCCGACGCCAGGAGCGACGACGCCGCGTACGGGCGGTCGTTCACGTACTGGCCGAGAGAGAAGTCGGGCGTGCCTCTGCCGCGCGTGCGCACGAGCTGGACCGGGTCGACGTCCAGCAGCAGGGCCGCCGTGCAGCGCCCCTCCTCCGCGTCCGGGTAGAAGACGTGCGCCGTGCCGTAGGACTGCTCGAAGCGCTGCACCCGGTCCGGATGCTTGTGCAGGAGGAACCCCAGGTCGGTCGCCTGGCTCATCGTCGTGGTGATCGTCAGAAGCACGTCCCAAGTGTGGCGGAACGCATCGAACGCCCCTATCCATTTTCCGGAACGCCGGACTTAAAGGGTTTGCGCCCGGTTCGCCTGACCAGCAGAATCCGGAGCGACATGAGCAGACACCCCCGCCGGATGACCGCGCAGGAGACCGTGGCCATCCTCGAACGCGGCGACTACACCGCGCCGTCCGGCCGCACCGTCCCGATCGCGGACGACCTGGCCGAGGCCGTCCGCCGCACCGTCCTCTACCGGCCGGGCGAGCTGGACACGCTGCTGGAGAACCTTCCTCCGGCCGGCCCCGGCACGCGCACGCGGATCGAGGTGACCGGCGAGACGACGCTCGCCGCCGCCCGACGGCTGCGCGCCCCCGGGACGACGCCGTTCGCGCTCAACTTCGCCTCCGCGAAGAACCCGGGCGGCGGCTTCCTGAACGGGGCGCACGCCCAGGAGGAGGGGCTGGCGCGCTCGTCGGGCCTGTACGAGTCACTGCGCTCGGCCAGGGAGTACTACGACTTCCACCGCGCCCAGGGAGACCTCCTCTACAGCGACCACATGATCTACTCGCCGGACGTGCCGGTGTTCCGGGACGACTCCGGGCGGCTGCTGGAGGAGCCCTACGGCGTCACGTTCCTGACGTCGCCCGCGCCGAACCGCGGCGCGATCAGGGACGCCGCCAAGGCCGAGCGGATTCCGGCGGCGCTGCGGCTGCGCGCCCGCAAGGTCCTCGCCGTGGCGCTGGCCAACGGGCACACCCGGATCGTTCTCGGCGCCTGGGGCTGCGGCGTCTTCCGCAACGACCCCGCCGAGGTCGCCGAGGTGTTCGCCGAGGCGCTGCATCCGGGCGGAGAGTTCGCCGACCGGTTCGAGCACGTGGTCTTCGCCGTCTGGGACACCGCCAAGGGCGCCCCCAGGCACGCGGCCTTCGAGCGTGCCTTCGCCTAACCGTCCTCTTCGGGGCGGGACGCCTCCGCGGCGTAGGAGGCGATTCCCCGGACGAGCATGTCGAGGCCGAACTCGAAGCGCCCGTCGCCGCTCTCCGCGGTGAGCTCGTCCACCATGCCGGAGATCGTCGGGTAGCGGTCCTCGGGCAGGGCGGCGAAGTACTCGCGGATCTGGTCGAGGTACTTCTGGAAGTACGTCCACGGGTCCCCCGCTCCAGGGGGCGTCTTGGCGTGGTGGAGCGTGTCCTCGATGGCGTCGGCGTCGAGGAACATGCCGAGGGTGCTCACGGCCAGCCCGGCGATCCGCTTCGGGACGCCGCCGGCGCGCATGAGGGCGAGCTGCGTCTCGGCGACGTCCAGCAGGTGGGGTCCGGTGGGAATGAGCGCCATCGACACCACCGCGATGTCGCGGTGCGAGGTGTAGACGCGGCGGATCTCGCGCGCCAGCTCCTTCAGCTGCTCCTGCCAGCGCGCCGGGTCGGGGACGGGGAGCCGGATCTCGGCGGCCACCCGGTCGAGCATCAGCTCGCGCAGCTCCTCCTTGCCCGAGACGTGGGCGTAGAGGGACGCCGGACCCGTGCCGAGCTCCTGCGCGACGCGGCGCATGGTCACGGCGTCCAGCCCCTCGGCGTCCAGGACGCGGATCGCCGTGTCGACGACGAGCTCCTGCGTGAGCGGCTGGCGGGCGGGCGCGGCCCTGCGCGGCCTGCGGCCGGGCGGCGTCGGCATGTCCGGGCGTGCGGTGACCACGTCAGGACCTCCTGATCTCGCGATGCATCTTGACTATCGCGAATCGCGATATATCTTCTCTATCGGAGAGAGGATTTCTCGTACACGAACATCGTACTTGACACGAACAGCGTTCGCCCGTAGAACACTGTTCGTAGACAACGAACACTGTTCTCCCGGAGTGACCATGACCGAAACCCTGACCTCCCCCGCCCGGGGCACCGCCGACGGCGGCTACCGCTGGCGCTGGGTCGCCCTGTTCGTGATCCTCGCCGGCGAGGTCATGGACATGCTGGACGCCCTGATCACGGCCATCGCCGCCCCCACGATCCGCGCCGAGCTCGGCGGGTCGGCGGCCACCATCCAGTGGCTCGCCGCCGCCTACACCCTCGCCATGGCCGTCGGGCTCATCACCGGCGGACGCCTCGGCGACCTCTACGGCCGCAAGCGGATGTTCCTCATCGGCGCGGCCGGCTTCACGGTCGGCTCGCTGCTGTGCGGCATCGCCGGCTCCCCCGGGATGCTGGTCGGCGCCCGCGGCATGCAGGGCCTGTTCGGCGCGCTGATGCTGCCCCAGGGCATCGGAATGATCAAGCAGATGTTCTCGGCGAAGGAGATGGGCGCCGCGTTCGCCATGTTCGGGCCGGTCATGGGGCTGTCGTCGGTCGGCGGCCCGGTGCTGGCCGGCTGGCTGATCGACGCCGACCTGTTCGGCACCGGCTGGCGGATGATCTTCCTGATCAACCTGCCGCTGGGCGCCGCCGCCGTGCTCGCCGGGCTGAGGTTCCTGCCCGAGGGGCGCGCCGAGCACGCCTCCCGGCTCGACCTCACCGGCGCGGTCCTGGCCTCCCTCGGCGCCGGGCTGCTGATCTACCCCCTCGTCCAGGGCCGCGAGCACGACTGGCCCGCCTGGACGTTCGCCATGATGGCCGCCTCCCTCGTCGTGTGGGGCGTGTTCGCCTGGTACGAGACCCGCAAGCAGCGCCTCGGCGGCGACCCGCTGATCGTGCCGAGCCTGTTCCGCAAGCGGGGCTTCACCGGCGGCCTCGTCGTCGGCCTGGTGTTCTTCTCCGGCGTCGCCGGCCTCGGCCTGGTGCTGGCGCTGTTCTTCCAGCTCGGGCTGGGCTACTCCCCGCTCAAGGCCGGCCTCGCGCAGATCCCGTGGTCGGTCGGCATCGTCATCGGCTTCGGCCTCATGCAGGCCGTGCAGGGCCTCGGCCGCAAGGTGATCCACGCGGGCGCCGTCGTCATGGCCGCCGGGATCGCCGGGCTGTACTTCACCCTCCGGTACGCCGGGACCGACGTCACCCCCTGGCAGCTCATCCCCGCGCTGACCGTCACCGGGATCGGCATGGGCCTGCTGATGGGGCCCTTCTTCGACACCGTGCTGGCGGGCGTCGAACCCGAGGAGACCGGCTCGGCGGGCGGCACGCTCACCGCCGTCCAGCAGCTCGGCAGCGCGCTCGGCGCGGCCGTCCTCGGCACGGTCTTCTTCGGGCTGCTCGGCGGGCACGTCGCGTCCGCCGCCGACGACGGCGCCGCCGCCCTGCGCCGCGACCTCGCCGCCGCGTCCGTCCCGGCCGCGCAGCGGGACCGCGTCGTGGACGGCCTGCGCGACTGCGGCCGCGACCGCGCCACCGCCAAGGACGCCGCCGCCGTGCCCGCGTCCTGCGGCCGCCTGGAAAACGCCGTCGGGGCCGCCGTCGCCGCCGCGCCGCAGTCGGCTCCCGCCGTCCAGAAGGCGGTCGCCGGGGCGGGCGAGCACGCGGCCAAGGTCGGGTTCGGCGACGCCATGAAGTTCACGCTGTGGGTCGAGGTCGGGCTCCTCGGCCTGACCTTCCTGGTGACGTTCCTGCTGCCGATGCACGCGCGCCCGGAGGAGGAGACCGCCTGACGTGACGCACGGGGCCCGCGCCCAGGGGACTCCCCCGGGCGCGGGCCCCGCCTCGCCGTCAGAGCTTGCTCATCACCTCGGAGGCCAGCAGCTCCACGTGCTCCAGGTCGCTCATGTCGAGGACCTGGAGGTACAGGCACTCCGCGCCCAGCTCGCCGAACTGGCCGATCTTGTCGACCAGCTCCTGCGGGGTCCCGGCCAGCCCGTTCTCGCGCAGCTCCGGCACCTTCCGCCCGATGGCGTCGGCGCGCCGCTTCAGCTCCGCCTCGTCCCGCCCGCAGCACACGACCTGCGCGGCCGAGTACACCAGCGGCCTCGTCCGGCCCGCCTCGGCGACCGCCGCGCGGACCCGGTCGAACGCGCCGCCGGTGTCCTTGACCTGGTGGAACGGGACGTTGTACTCGTCGGCGTAGCGGGCGGCCAGCCGCGGTGTCCGCTTCGCCCCCGCGCCGCCGATGATGATCGGCGGCCCGCCCGGGCGCACCGGCTTGGGCAGCGCGGGCGACTCGGTCAGGGTGTAGTGCCGCCCGCTGAAGGAGAACGTCTCGCCGGACGGCGTCCCCCACAGCCCGGTGAGGATCTGCAACTGCTCCTCGAGCCGGTCGAAGCGCTCGCCGAGGCTCGGGAACGGGATGCCGTAGGCGGCGTGCTCCTCCTGGAACCACCCCGTCCCGAGGCCCAGGTCGACGCGCCCGCCGCTCATCTGGTCGACCTGCGCGACGGAGATCGCCAGCGGCCCCGGATAGCGGAACGTTCCCGCCGTCACCAACGTGCCGAGCCTGATCCGGCTGGTCTCCCGCGCCAGCGCGCCCAGCGTGATCCAGGAGTCCGTCGGGCCCGGCTCGCCCGAGACGTCCCCCATCTTGACGAAGTGGTCGGAACGGAAGAACGCGTCGAAGCCGAGCTCCTCGGCCGCCTTGGCGACGGCGAGCTGTGTCTCATACGTCGCCCCCTGCTGGGGCTCGGTGAAGATTCGAAGTCGCATGTCCCCATCCTCGTACGAACCGGGTGGTGGTCGCGCGGCGGGTCAGCCCCCGCCCGGCGTCACCCCGAGCGACCAACCCTCCGCACCGCCGCCGGCACCTTCGCCTTGGGCTTCTTGGCCGTCGGCTTTTTCACATGCGGCTTCTTGGCCGTCGGCTTCTTCGCGTCCGGCTTCTTCGCATGCGACTTCTTGGCTTCCGACTTCTTCGCATGTGGCTTCTTGACCGTCGGCTTCTTGGCTTCCGGCTTCTTCGCTTCGGACTCCTTCGCGTCCGGCACCTTCGCCTTGGGCTTCTTGGCGTCCGGCTTCTTCGCCTCGGGCTTCTTCGGGGACGCCTTGGAGTGTCCTTCCTGGGCGGACGTGGCGATGCGGACGGCTGGGAACATGCGCGCCGCGTGGGCGGTGCCCCACGTCACGGTTCCGCGCAGGCGGATCCGCTGACCGGGCCTGGCGTCGTCCGACACCTTGGCCTTGATCGCGCCGGTGACGGTCCCCCCGTCCCGCACGGCGCCGAGCTCGCACTCGACCGTCCACCCGGCGGCAGCGCAGTCCCTGTTCCCCGAGACGAACGCCAGCGATCTCGGCAGCGTCGTCCTGAACACCGCCTTGCCGGACTTGCCCGGCCCCTTGGCGGCCATCTTGAACGTCCACTCGTAGGTGCGCCCCGGGACGACGGCGCTCGCGGGCCCGCCCGTGCGGAGCGCCACGCCCGCGGCCTGCTTGCCGTGCTGCTTGGATTTCGGCTTCGGGCCGGGCCCGTCGGCCTGCGCTGCGGCAGGCAGGAGAACGCCTCCCAGCACCGGCGCGGCGATCGCCAGCACCATGCCCTGCACCCTCAACGTCCGGATCACTACGAACCCCCCGTGGCCTGCGGTTTTGTTGCGGTCACCGTCCGTTCTAGTGATCCGGAGGCGCGGCCGCCAACGCCGCGTCGGCGTGTCGCCACGCACGGTGACTCTTGACCGTCCACCCCCTTACGGACGGTCAACCTCCGCAATCTCCTGCGCCACAAAGGACAAAGCCTGTTAAATCGCCAAGACCCCGACAACCCGACACATGGAGCTGACATGGCTGTCTTCGGCGTCGACTACGCGTGGGGCCGCCCCGGCGCGTCCGCGCTGGAACGCGCCGGGGCGAAGTTCGCGTGCCGTTACCTGTCGCACGACACGAGCGGCAAGAACCTGACCCGCAAGGAGGCCGACGAGCTGTCAGCCGCGGGCATCTGGCTGGTGGTCGTGTGGGAGTCGACCGCCAAGCGCCCCCTCGCCGGCCGGTCCGCCGGCGCGGCCGACGCCCGGGACGCCGCCGCCCAGGCCAGGGCGTGCGGCATGCCGGACGACCGGCCGATCTACTTCGCCGCCGACTGGGACGCCACCTCCGGGCAGCAGGACGAGATCAACGCCTACCTGGACGGCGCGGCGAGCGTCCTCGGCCGCGACCGGGTCGGCCTCTACGGCGGCTACGGCCCGGTCAAGCGCGCCTTCGACGCCAAGAAGATCACCTTCGGCTGGCAGACGTACGCCTGGTCGGGCGGCAAATGGGACGCCCGCGCCCAGCTCCGGCAGTACTCCAACGACCACACGATCAACGGCGTCGGCGTCGACTACGACCGCGCCGTCAAGAGCGACTACGGGCAGTGGCGCGTCGGCGTCTCGCCCGAGGGAGAGGACGACATGCCCGACTACGTGTCCGTCGGCACCGGTGGCGACCACCAGGAGCTTCCTCCCGGCAAGTGGACCGAGGTCACCTGGAGCAAGGAGTACTCCGACAAGGAGCACCAGCACGGCGACTCGGGCGGCCCCGGCCTGCTGACCGGCTCGGCCCGCTACAGCGTGTCGGTGAGCGCGACGCTCAGCGGCGTCCCCGCGGGCACGCTCATCCAGGCCCGCGTGGTCGAGATGGCGGACGGCGACTCCTCCAGCCTGCAGATCGGCCCCGTCCAGGACTTCATCTCCGTCGGCGAACCCACCAACCTCCTCTACGGCCTCGCCGCCGACACCGTCGAGGCGGGCAAGCGCGTGCGCTTCCAGCTCCTCCACCAGGGCGCCGCCGCCGCGACGATCGCCAAGGCCAGCGCCAAGGTCTTCTTCTGGCGGTGACTCAGAAGTCGTCGTTGATGTAGGGCGCCAGCGGAACGGCCAGCGCGGCCTCCAGGCGCGCGGCCGCACCCGGCGTGTGCTCGGTGACGGCGCCGATCCGTACCAGGGTGACCGGGCTCTGGCCGCCCAGGTAGACGGCCGCGAGATCGGCGGCGCTCAGGCTGAGGTCCGGTGGCCCGGAGGCCGGTTCGCAGGCCGGCGTCGCTCCGGTCGTGAGGCGCCAGCGGCCGGCGTTCGCCGGGATGCGCGAATCCTCGATCTCCAGGACGAAGGCGTCCTCGGCGGCCCAGGAGCGGGCGCGAAGAGCGGCCGGCACGTCGATCAACCGCAGCCAGAGGGCGCCGAAGTCCCTCGTGACCTTGACCCGGTCGGGGTCGGCGACCATGTGCGGCAGCAGGTCGTCCACCGGACGGCCCAGCGCCTCGATGCGGGACGTCAGGTCGATCGACGCCAGGAACTTCCAGAGCGCGGCCTCCGCCTGCGGGGTGTCGGCGACGAGGTCGACCACCCGGACCGTCCCCTCGCGGACCCGGTAGACCACGTAGCCGGCGGGATGGACGACGATGCGCGGCGCGGTGTAGCCGGGTGACTCCCGGTCGACCGGCCGCAGGATCGCCTTGGCCCACCACTCGGGATCGCGCACGAGCCCGCCCGGGCGCAGCGAGCGCCGGTGGATCGGATCGACCAGCTCGGGCGCGGACGCGGCGTCGACGAGCCGCAGCGGCCGGTCGTCCGGGGCCGTGCGGAACTCCAGCGGACGCGACGTGCTCACTTCCAGGTCGATCGCCCGCGTGGCCAGCCCGAAACCGTACCGGCCGTAGATGGCGCCCTGCGAAGCCCAGAGCGCGGCCACCGGACGCCCCGCCGCGATGGCGTCGGCGTGCATCCGGTCCATCATGGACGTCAGGATTCCCCGGCGCCGATGCGTGGGCAGCACCCCGACGAACGTGACCGCCGAGCAGTCGAGCAGAGCGCCCGGGACCGCGAGCCGCATCGGCATGGCCGCGAGCTGCCCGACCCTCGTGTCGCCGTCATAGGCGCCGATCCGCTCGGCACGGGTGAGCGGCCACCCCTCCCGATCGCGGTCGCCGTCCTCCATGGGCAGGTGGAACACCATCCCGGCGAAGTCGACCATGAGCGCGGCGTCGGCCTCCGGCACGTCCCTGATCTCGATCACACGTCCACGCTATGCGGCCGCGCAACAGGTTTTCCAAGGTCACGGGAGTCGGCCGGGGCATCCGGCTCAGTCCGCCCGCCGGGCGCCGTGGCGCAGGCCGTCGAAGAGGAGAGCGGTGATCTGCCGGGCCTCGACCTGCCAGCCTTCCGTGGCGCGCATCCCGCAGATGCCGCCCAGCGCGCGCAGCAGGGTGGAGCCCGTGACGTCGCCGCGGACGGCGCCGGCCTCGGCGCCCGCGGCGAGCAGCCGGTCGAGAGCGTTCGCCATCTGGGTGCGGGCGGTCCCGAAGACCGGTGAGTCCGTGGCCATGATGCTCTCCAAGGCGACGGACATCCCCTTGCCGACGGCCGCGTGGTCCACGAGCAGCAGCAGGAAGCGCCGCAGGGCCTCGTCGGGGGCGTGCCGGTCCAGAAGCTCCACGGGTGCGGCGCACAGTTCGTCGACCTCCTTGCGATAGACCTCCTCGATGAGGACCTCGCGTGTCTCGAAGTGGCGGTAGAACGTCCCGACCGCCACGCCGGCACTACGGGCGATCTCCTCGACATGCGCGTCGGTGTCGCCGCCGAGGAACGCCTCCCGCGCCGCGGCGAGGAGCGCCTCGCGGTTGCGTCGCGCGTCGGCGCGCAGCGGGCGTGATGACGACAACGGGACCTCCATAAGGTGAGTCCGGTTCCGTTTGTGTACTACTGTTTCCGGAGTCGGGTTCATGTTACGAGGGAGATTCCCATGACGATCACAGAAGAAGGACTGGGCGGCCTCCGAGTGCTGGTCACCGGCGGCAGCCGCGGCCTGGGCCAGGCCACCGTCCGCCGGTTCGCCGCCGCGGGCGCGACCGTGCTGGCGGCGTCCCGGAGCAGGCCGAAGGAGGGGGACGGCGCCACGTTCATTCCGGCGGACCTCTCGACGGAGGAGGGCGCGGCGGAACTGGGCCGCCGCGTCGTCGACCTCGTGGGCGGAGTGGACGTCCTGGTGAACAACGCGGGCGCGGCGAGCGCACCGGCGCCGACGTTGACCCGGTCGGAGGAGTCCTGGCGCGCGGACCTTGAGATGAACCTCCTCAGCGCCGTGCGCCTGGACCGGGCGCTGGTACCGGGGATGGTCGAACGCGGCTCCGGCGTCGTCGTGCACGTCTCCTCGATCGCCAGCCGGCTCCCGCAGCGCACCGAGGCGTCCTACGCCGCCGCCAAGGCGGCGCTCAACGCCTACAGCCGCGAACTGGCGACCGAGGTCGGCGAGCACGGGGTGCGCGTGGTGTGCGTCCTTCCGGGCTTCGTCGTCACCGACGGCGCGGCCGCCCACCTCCAGCACATGGCCGACCAGCGAGGCGTCGGCCCCAACGAGATCGAGCGACAGATCGTGGACGACCTGAAGGTCCCGATGGGCCGCGCGGGAGACCCCGAGGACGTCGCCGAACTGATCGCGTTCCTCGCCTCCCGGCGCGCGAAGTGGCTCACCGGAGCACAGTTCCGCGTCGACGGCGGCATCATCCCGACCGTCTGAGCACCGCCCGACTCGAAGAACGGGAAACCCGTGATCGTCAACCTGAGTTCCGTGGTCATCGACGCCGCCGAACCGGAGCCGGAAGGCGCCTTCTGGCACCGGCTGCTCGGCGGCTCGATCACCCGCACGCCGAGCCACCACTTCGTCCAGGCCCCCGGCCTGCCCGTGCTCGTCATCCAGTCGGCCCCGGGACAGGTCGCCCCGAACTGGCCGGACGGCCTCCAGCAGATGCACCTCGACTTCACCGTCGACGACCTCGCGGCCGCGGACCGCACGGCGCTCGAAGCCGGTGCCACCAGGCTCCGGCCCGCAGACGACGTCCACCCGGAAACCCAGAACGGCAGCCGGGTCTACGCCAGTCCGGCCGGACACCCCTTCTGCCTGCGATCAGCCTAAGAGGGCGGCACACCGCCCGCCCGACCGAGCTGCTTGACCAGGAACCGCGCGGGGTCGACTACTTCATGGCGGGTCCCGTGGTCGTCGATGTAGTGGTACCGATCGAGGTAGCGGCAGCCGGTCTCCTGGTAACCGAGCCGGAGGTAGAGATCGGCTGCCCGCTGGTTGTCGTCGTCCACACCCAGCCCGATCCGGTCGTGACCGCGTTGGCGGACGAGGGCTTCGGCCGTGCCGATGAGCGCGCGCCCGATGCCCTGGGACCTCAGTTCGGGCGGCCAGACCCCCAGACCGTTGAGCTCGGGACAGTTCGGATAAAGCCGCCTCACCTCGGGAGCGGCGCAGCCGTGCCACAGGATCTGCCCGGTTCCGACGGGAACGGCTTCGGCCCAGGCGATCAGAAACGTGGTGAGCCCGCGCCGCTGCTGCTCGAACCGTGCCGCATGCCTCCTGGTCCGACCGGGCGAGGGAATGCAGGACTCCAGCAGCTCAAGATCTTCCTCCCTGCACTCTCGGATACCGACCATCCACCAAGCCCTCTCCAGAAGCCGACCTGCCAGCCCGCACGAACACCCCCGCCCCCAACCTCCCGAAGCAGGACGTTTCGTCCTACCAGAACGCCGATGACCCCCGCACGCGACTTCGCCCAGGCTGCTACTTCAAGTTCCGGGCCGGACTCTCATTCACACCTCCTTCCCCTGCTGGAAACCACCCCCGCCGAGCGAGGCACCGGCAGGCGCCAGGCTTCGGAACACGCCGAAGATGTCGGCACCGCTGTGCATGCGCACGATGACGCAGCACGGCCGCAGGCCGGCTTCCGCGCGGGTCGACTTCCGCTCGACCGCCCGGATCTCCGGGTTCCCCCCGTTGACGATGAGCGCGGCGAGGTGCTGCTCGATCAGGCGGATTGACGTCCGGCCCGAACTCGGCATTTCCGGCAGGGTCACCGGCACGGGCGGATCCCCAGTGACCGGGACCTCATCGTGCTCATCGCCCGACGACGGACTGGTCCGTACCCATTGCAGTTCGATCTGGGCGCCCGTGGTCAGAGTAATGATGTGCCCGAACCGGGGATCGGTGATCCCCGCGTCGCCGAAGGGCTTCACGCTGGTGATGGCCGGAGAATCGCTCAACACGCCCCCGACCCAAGGAGCCCATCGGGGCAGTCGCATATCCCCTCCTGTCATCGCGCCACTCACACGCGCGAGTCACGCTACAGGGTCAAGCGGACACACTCTGTGTTGTATTCGCCCAGGCCTCAGCCGCTGTGGCATGGGTGGGCCCGGGTCATGGCTGGCGCCGATGTCCACGGCGTAACCGCGCACGCCCATGCGCCGGGCGAGCACCGACAGTTGCGGGTGCGGCTCCAGGCCGAGCAGCCGCACGATCTTTCCGGCGCCCTCGCCCACGTCGCCGGTCGGGCCGAGATCGAGCCCGGAGTCCCAGACGAACCGGCCCCGCACCGCACCGACCGAACGAGCGACCCCGGTCCGCGTCCTGGTGACGATGCTGCCCTCGTGCTCGATGACCGTCGCCGCGCTCCACCAGCGCCTTGCCCAGCGCCAGAAGCGCGCGTCCGGTTTCAGCGGCGTCCTGCTGGGACCTCGGGTTCCACAGCGCGTCGGCGGAACCGGCACCCAGAATGATCGCCTTCTCGCCGCCCCCTTCCCGAACGGCGCGAAACGGGAGGGACGGCAAGTCACTCCCCTCAATCCTCCACCCGGGGAACTCGTCGCGCAGCGCGGCGAGGCGCGCTGCCGGATCCTCGGGTGGCATTGGGTTGGGCGCCTCGCTCATATCCGGGCCTCGTTTCCGGTCAGGCCCGAGAGCAACCGGTGTTCGCGCACCGCCCGGGCCGTCATTGATCGCTCCAGGTCAGCTCGGCCCACATGGTCTGCCCGTCAGCGTCGCCGTCGTGGCCCACCCTGTCGGCCAAGGAGTAGACGATGAGCAGTCCGCGGCCATGGCCGTCCTCGTCCTCGGGAATGCACGGGACCGGATGCCACTGCCTGCCGTCGCCGGAGTCGTGGACGGCGATGCGGGCGCGGCCGGGCGCCACCTTCACGAGCACCGTGACCTCGCCGCCGTCGCCACTGGGCGTGTGCCGCAGGCTGTTGACGACGAGCTCGGCTGCGATGAGCTCGGCGTCCTCACGGCGCGGCGACTTTCTGACCATCGCTCGAACGAAGGCCCGGGCGACCGGCACCATGGAGACGCAGCCGGGGTAGGGCTGGCTCCACTCCACGGATCCCTCCTACGGAACGTGACCATGCCGTCCCCCAACCTGTGTCCGAGCATTCGCACCCAGCGGTCGGAGGCGCCGTGACCCAGCCCGCCTACCAGCGCATAGCCGATGATCTACGGCGCCAGGTCATCGACGGCACCCTCGCGCCGGGCGACCGCGTCCCCTCGCGGGCCCAGCTCCGCGAGCGCTACGAGGTTTCCGATCAGGTCGCCCTCGGCGCCGTCCGGCTGCTCACCACCGAAGGCTTCCTCGAAGCGCGGTCCGGCTCGGGGACGTACGTGCGGCGCAAGCCGGAGCTCAAGCGCCTCGCCCGGTCCTGGTACGGCTCCTCCGGCCGGGACGGGTCGCCGTTCCGCACGGAGATGCAGCGGCAGGGCCGCGCCGGCACGTGGCGCGTCGCATCGGAGAGCGGTCCCGCGTCCCCGGCCGTGGCGGAGCGGCTCGACATCACGGCGGGCGACCCCGTCATGTGCAGCCGCTACACCTTTCTGGCCGACGAGCAACCCGTGATGCTGTCCACGAGCTGGGAGCCGCTCGACCTGACGCACGGCACGCCGGTGATGTTCCCGGAGGAGGGCCCGCACGCCGGCGCCGGAGTGGTCGCGCGGATGCGGGCGATCGGGCAGCACGTCGAGTCGGTGCAGGAGGTCGTGTCGGCGCGGCCGGTACTCCAGTCCGAGGCGGAGTTGCTCGGTGGGGCGCTCGGGGCCGTGGTCATGGTCATCCAGCGGACCTATCGCACGGCGGAGCGGGCGGTGGAGACGGCCGACATTGTGGTGCCCACGGACCGCTACGAGGTGGAGTACGTCCTGCCGGTGGAATGACGCCCGCCCACCGACCGAGGGCCGACGGGTGACGCGCGAGATCAGATGCGGGCGAGCAACTCGGCCTTCTTCGCCTCGAACTCCTCCGCGGTGACGACGCCGGCATCGCGAAGCTTCCCCAGCTTCTCCAGCGCGGCGAACACGTCTTCACGCTGGGTGGTCTGCGGCGATACCGCGGGCTGCTCTGCGGGCGGGGCGGGCGGTCGCCGAACCGGCGCGGGAGGCGGCGCTGCCGGGTGGCTAGGCCCGGACGCCAGGCGCTCGCGGATCGTGTCGGCGATGGTCTTGCCGCCCCGCTTCTGGACATTGATGATCTCCGCCTTGTTGCCGGAGGAGAACACCGTCAGCTTGCCCGACATCGGCCCGGATGACCACTGAACCGAGGAGATCTTGTCGAGCGGGAAATCTTCGGTGGTCTTAGACGTCCAGCCGTCCCTGACGAACAGCAGCCTTCGGTCGGTAAGGACGACCAAGCCCATCCCGTTCCCGTAGCTACCGGAGACCATGTGTCGGACGGTCTCCCCTTCCCAGAGATAGTCGGTCAGCTTCCGGATCTCCCGCTTTGCGCCGATCCTCTGTTCCATGCGGTCGGCGGCTGCCTGGACATCAGGACGTAGCGTTACGTTGGCGGCCATGGCGGACTCCTCACAGGTCCGGAGAAGTGCTCCTGTGACCCACGGTACGGCGGCGTCGTTCACAGGCGTGAGGAGCCCATCGCCTTCCGGCCATCCCGGACGCGCTGCGACCGTGCGCCGCCCCTGGTCATGATCTTGATCTGCCGGAGATCACAGTGACGCATTCCCCGGAAGACACCGCAGGTCAGCGCCGGTTTCTAGCCTCTCACCAGGGTCGCCAAGCACTCGACGTGGTGGGTCATGGGGAAGGCGTCGAAGGCGCGGAAGGTCTCCAGGGTCCAGCCGCGTTCGCTGAAGTAGGCGAGGTCGCGGGCCAGGGTGGCCGGGTCGCAGGAGACGTAGGCGATCTTGCGGCCGGCGAGGCGGGTGATGTGGTCGACGACCTCGCGGCCCGCGCCGGTGCGGGGCGGGTCGAGGACGACCAGGTCGGCCTTGCGGACCCGGGAACCGCCGTGGTGGCCCGTGCCGCGCTTGTTCTGCGTGCGGGAGCCCGAGGACGCGCGGCCGAACTCCAGGTCGGCGATGACCTCCTCGACGGGGCCGCGCTCGATCGAGACGTTCGAGAGGTCGCGCAGGTTGTAGCGGGCGTCGCGGACGGCCTGGCCGTCCGACTCGACGCCGACGACGAGGCCCTCGTCGCCGACGCGGTCGGCGAGGACGCCGGCGAACAGGCCGACGCCGCAGTACAGGTCGAGGGCGATATCGCCGGGCTTCGGTTCGAGGGCGTCCAGGACGGCGTCGGCGAGCAGCTGCGCCGCGCCCGGGTGCACCTGCCAGAAGCCGCTGCCGCTGACCTGGTAGAGCCGCCCGGAGACCTCTTCACGCACGTACGGGAGCCCGGCGCCCGGTTCGGGCTTGCCGCGCACGAGCCGGACCGGCACGTCCAGCCGGGGGACGCGGATCTTGCGGCGGTCGCGGCCGCGCAGCACGACGAGGCGGTCGCCCGTGCTCGCCGAGACCACGCCCTCGACGCCGGACGCGCCCGGCCAGCGCTTGCGCTCGATGCCCATGAGCTCCACGCCGGGGTGGGCGGTCAGGCACTCGTCCACGGGCTCGATGTCGTGCGACCGGTGCTTGCGCAGGCCGACGACGCCGGAGGAGACCGAGAACTGGACGCGGGTGCGCCAGCCGAGCCCCGGCGGCGGCACCACCTCGCCGTCGACCGGGTACGGGACCTCCTCGACGACGACCGTGCGGGTGATCCCGGCGAGCCGCTCCAGCTGCTCCTGGACGACCGCGGCCTTCAGCGCCCGCTGGGCGGGCAGGGAGGCGTGCTGCCAGTCGCAGCCGCCGCACCGTCCGGGGCCCGCGAACGGGCAGGGCGCCTGCACGCGGTCGGGCGACGCCTCGATGATCTCCACGGCGTCGGCGCGGAGGAAGTTCTTGGTGCGGTCGGTGACGCGGGCCCTCACCCGTTCGCCGGGCAGGGCGTGCCGGACGAAGACCACGCGCCCCTCGTGCCGGGCGACGCAGAAACCGCCGTTGGCGACGTTGCCGACCTCCAGTTCGAGGACGTCGGGTTCGAGTTCAGTCACGGTCCGAAACACTACCGGCACCGGGGCGTGCCCCGGTCCGCGGCGGGCGCCGGGACGAGCCGGGGCCCGGGGGCTCCTTGCGCCCCTTGAGCCGGTCGGAGGACTGCAGCTGCCACGCGACGCTCGTCACCATCACGCCCGGCTGGAACAGCAGCCGCCCCTTCAGCCGCAGCGCGCTCTGGTTGTGCAGGAGGTGCTCCCACCAGTGGCCGACGACGTACTCGGGGATGAACACGGTGACGACGTCGCGGGGGCTCTTGCGCCGGACGCTCTTGACGTAGGACAGGACCGGGCGCGTGATCTCCCGGTACGGCGAGTCGAGGATCTTCAGCGGGACGGGGATGTCGAGGGCGTCCCACTCCTGCTGGAGGCGCTGCGACTCCTCGGCGTCCACCGCCACCGTCACCGCCTCCAGCGTGGAGGGGCGGGTGGCGCGGGCGTAGGCCAGGGCCCGCAGCGTCGGCTTGTGGATCTTGGAGACGAGCACGATGCCGTGGTTGCGGGCGGGCAGCGCGACGTCCTCGCCGGAGGGAACCAGCTCGGCGGCGACCCGGTCGTAGTGCCGCCTGATGCCCTTCATCAGCAGGTAGAGCAGCGGCATCGCGATGCAGACGATGTAGGCGCCGAGCGCGAACTTGGTGATCAGCACGACGACCAGGACGATGCCGGTGAGGGTGGCGCCGAAGGCGTTGATCCCGCGGGAGGTGCGCATCCGGCGGCGCTGCGCCGGGTCCGGCTCGGTGGCCAGGAGCCGGTTCCAGTGGCGGACCATGCCGACCTGGCTGACGGTGAACGACACGAAGACGCCGACGGTGTACAGCGGGATCAGCCGGCTGACGGACGCGTCGTAGGCGTAGATCAGCAGCCCGGCCATGGTGGCCAGGATGATGATGCCGTTGCTGTAGGCGAGGCGGTCGCCGCGGGTGTGGAGCTGGCGCGGCAGGTAGCGGTTCTGCGCGAGCACCGAGCCGAGCACCGGGAACCCGTTGAACGCGGTGTTGGCGGCGAGGAACAGGATCAGCGCGGTCATCGCGGTGACCAGCGCGAACCCGGGGGTGAAGTTGCTGAACACCGTGTGCGCGACCTGCGCGATCACCGGGTCGGCGTCGGTCACGGGCCTGCCGGTGGACGGGTCGATCAGCTGGCTGCCCTGGTCGGGCTCGGCGAACTTGGCGTCGGTGATGTAGGCGAACGCGGTCACGCCGCCGAACAGCGTCATCGCGACGAGCCCGAGCATCAGCAGGGTCGTGGCGGCGTTCTCGCCCTTGGGCTTCTTGAACGCGGGCACGCCGTTGCTGATCGCCTCGACCCCGGTCAGCGCGGCGCAGCCCGAGGAGAAGGCCCTTAGCAGCAGGAACACCAGGGCGAACCCGGCGATGCCCATCTCGTCGCCGCGGACCTCGTAGTGCGCCGTCTCGGCCTGCAGGTGGGTGCCCGAGACCAGCCGGACCAGGCCCCACGCCAGCATGCCGAAGACCGCGAACATGAACAGGTAGGTGGGGATCGCGAAGGCGACCCCGGCCTCCTTGAGGCCGCGCAGGTTCCCGAGGGTGAGCAGCACGACGATGACGATCGCGACGACGACCTCGTGCGGCTGCATGAACTTCAGCAGCGCGCCGAGGTTCTCGACCCCCGACGACACCGACACCGCCACGGTGAGGACGTAGTCGACCAGCAGCGCGCTGGCCACCACGACGCCCCAGTTGCCGCCGAGGTTGGTGGTGGCGACCTCGAAGTCGCCGCCGCCGCTCTGGTAGGCCCGGACGTTCTGCCGGTAGGAGGCGACCACGGTCAGCAGGATGATCACGACGGCCGCGGCGATCCACGGGGTGTAGTGGTACATCACGAGACCGCCCGCGCCGAGCGCGAGCAGGATCTCCTGCGGAGCGTAGGCGACCGACGACAGCGCGTCGCTCGCGAAAACGGGCAGCGCGATGCGCTTCTTCAGCAGCTGCTCGCTCTGCTGGGCGCTACTGAGCGCGCGGCCGAGGAGGAGCCGCTTCGCGAGGTCGGGAACCTTTGACACGCAACGAGACTCTAGCCCCTGCGGACCGCTGCGCAGCGCCCGGCCGCCACCCGTTCCGCGGGCGCCTCGCCGCCCCGGCGGATAGCTGGTTGAGTAGTACTCGCCTGGGCGGATGTGTAGGTTTGCAGCCCGCAGGGATCATTCACAGGAAACGGTCCTCGGGTGCGGCGCGGTGTCGGCGGCGAATGCCGTGCCCGGCGCGGGGGGTAGAGGGGGAGCGTCCCCCTATGGAAGAGGGAACGGCCGTGCATATCGTGATCATGGGATGCGGGCGGGTCGGCTCGACGCTCGCCCACATCCTGGAGGACAAGGGTCACTCGGTGGCCATCATCGACCAGAGCCCGGAGGCGTTCCGCCGGCTGCGCAGCGGGTTCCGGGGCCGCCGCATCACCGGGTTCGGGTTCGACCGGGAGGTCATCGCCGAGGCGGGCATCGAGCGCGCGTCGGCGTTCGTGGCCGTCAGCAGCGGCGACAACTCCAACATCATCTCCGCGCGCGTCGCGCGCGAGACGTTCGGGGTCGACAACGTGGTGGCCCGGATCTACGACCCGCGCCGGGCGGAGGTCTACCAGCGCCTCGGCATCCCCACGGTCGCGACCGTGCGGTGGACGGCCGACCAGATCCTGCGCCGCCTGCTCCCCGAGGGCGCCGAGCCGCTGTGGCGCGACCCGACGGGCGCGGTCGTCCTCGCCGAGCTGGACTCCGGCCACCTGTGGGTGGGAGAGAAGGTCGGCGAGCTGGAGGAGCACGCGGGGACCCGGGTGGCGTTCCTGTCCCGGATGGGCGAGGCGCTCGTCCCCGAGCGGGACACGGTGATCCAGGACGGCGACATCGTGCACATCATGGCGGGGGCCGACGACCTGGAGCGGGTCAACGCCGCGGTCGCGGCGCGGAACGGGGAGGACGCGTGATGCGGGTCGCGATCGCCGGGGCCGGCGCGGTGGGCCGGTCCATCGCCCAGGAGCTGCTGGAGAACGGGCACGAGGTTCTCCTGATCGACAAGAACCCCAAGGCCATCAAGGTGGAGATGGTGCCGCGCGCGGAGTGGCTGCTGGCCGACGCGTGCGAGATCGCCGCCCTGGACGACGCGGCGCTGGAGCGCTGCCAGGTGGTGGTCGCCTCCTCCGGCGACGACAAGGTCAACCTGGTGGTGTCGCTGCTGGCCAAGACCGAGTACGGGGTTCCGCGCGTGGTGGCGCGGATCAACCACCCGAACAACGAGTGGCTGTTCAACGAGTCGTGGGGCGTGGACGTGGCGGTCTCCACACCGCGGCTGCTGTCGGCGCTGGTGGAGGAGGCCGTCAGCGTCGGCGACCTCGTCCGGCTGATGACGTTCCGGCAGGGCGAGGCCAACCTGGTGGAGCTGACGCTGCCCGAGGACGCGCCCCTCGGCGGCGAGCGCGTCGGATCGGTGGCCTGGCCGCGCGACACCGCCCTGGTGGCGATCCTGCGCGAGGGCCGGGTGCTGGTCCCCACCGCCGACGACACCCTGGAGCCGGGCGACGAACTGATGTTCGTGGCCAGCCAGGACGTCGAAGACGAACTCGCCGAACTCCTCGGCGGACGGTAGAGCTACGCGGGTTCTTGGCCCTTGGCCGGGGCCCCCGGGGTGATGGGGGTTCGGCCGCGGGCGAGGAGCCAGGCCATGGCGGCCAGCGCGGCGACCTGGAGCGGCCAGCCCATCGCGATCTTGGCGGTGCCGAGCAGGCCGCTCTGGTCGCCGTCCGCGAGGTAGATCGGGTACTGGACGGCGACGCGCACGATGCAGGGCAGCACGAGCAGCCAGGTGAGCCGGGAGCACAGCCGGACGATCCCGGGGTCGGCCCGCCAGGCGGTCGGGTCGCCGGTGACCGAGCCGATGATGAAGCCGACGACCGGCCAGCGCACCGCGATCGAGAAGATCATCGCGGCGGCGTAGCCGGCGTTCAGCATGATGCCGGGCAGGAAGGCGTTCTCGGCCTTGCCCGAGCGCAGCGCGAAGAACGCCGCGATGGCGATGCCGAACAGGCTGTTCAGGACGAACTGCGGGCTGGAGCGCTGCGCGAGCCGGACCAGCAGGAGCAGCACCGCGGCGCCGACCCCGGCGCCGACGGCGAGCTTGACGTCCTTCGCGGCGACGTAGGTCGCGGTGAAGGCGATCGTCGGCACCGCCGCCTCGACCATGCCGCGCACGCCGCCGAGCGCCTTGTTGAGCTGGGCGCGGACGGCCGCCTCGACGGTGTCGTGCGCGGCGGTCTCCCGCGCGGTGCCCGTTTCCGTTTCGCTCACGTCGCTCTCCCGGCGGCTCGCCGCGGCCTCACGCGCCGCCGCGCAACTCGTATCGCGGATTGAACATGACCTTGCGCCCGTCCTGCTCGCTCACCAGTCCCTCGGCGCGCAGCCGGCGCCCCGGGTCGATCCCGGCGATCTTGCGGCGGCCGAGCCAGACCAGGTTGATCACGTCGGTGCCGTCGTAGAGCTCGGCCTCCAGGGCGGGGGCGCCGCCCCGCGGACGGAGTGTCACCGTACGTAGCGTACCCGCCACGCAGTGCCGCTTGCGCGCGGCGCAGTCGGTGATCGGCGTCGCGCCCTCGTCGCCGGTGGTCTTCTGCAGCTCCTCGGCCTCGAGCTCGGCCTTGGTGGACGCCATGCGCCGCAGGAAGCGCCGAAGCCCGCCCTTGCCGCGCTCGCGCCCGCCGGGCCCCGCCCCGGGCGGAGTGCTGGCCGAAACCTCGTCCATACCTCGAAGCGTATGGCATCCCCGGACGAAGCGGACCCCTTGCGCCGCCGCCGAAATCCACGCCGGCTCATTGTGGAATGAAGCGTTCCGTTCTGCTACTATCGGAACAGAGCATTCCGCTCCGTGAAGGAAGGACGGACCATGACCGCCACCCTCGAAATCCCGGCCCCCGCGGCCGGGACGACGCGCCCCGGCGACGGCGCGGCGCCCGCCCCGCGCCGCTGGCTCGGCCTGTCGGCGATCCTGGCCGCCACGCTGCTGAACCTGCTCGACTCCACCGTGGTGAACGTGGCCGCGCCCGCGATCCGCGCGGACCTCGGGGGCTCGTTCTCCGCGCTGCAGTGGACGGCCGCCGGCTACACGCTCGCCCTCGCGGTGGCGCTGCTGACCGGCGGTCGGCTCGGCGACATGTTCGGGCGGCGGCCCGTCCTGCTGGCGGGCGCGGCCGCGTTCACGGTGATGTCGGCGGCCTGCGCGTTCGCCTGGTCGCCGGAGAGCCTGATCGCCGCCCGGGTCGCGCAGGGCCTGTGCGCCGCGGTGATGATTCCGCAGGGCTTCGGGCTGATCCGCGACCTGTTCGGCACCGACACCGGCAAGGCGTTCGCCCTGTTCGGGCCGGTGATCGGCCTGGCCACGATCCTCGGCCCGGTGGTGGCCGGCCTGCTGATCGACGCCGACCTGTTCGGCACCGGCTGGCGCGCGATCTTCCTGGTGAACGTGCCGGTCGGCGTCTACGCGCTGGTCGTGGGCGCCCGGGCGCTGCCCGCGCCGGTGTCGGCCGACCGCTCGGGCGGCCTGGACGCGGGCGGCATGCTGCTCGGCGGCCTCGGGATGAGCATGCTGGTCCACCCGCTCGTCCAGGGCCGCGAGCTGGGCTGGCCCGCCTGGTCGCTCGCGCTGCTCGCCGGCTCGGTCCCGGTTCTCGCCCTGTTCGTCCTGCACCAGCTGCGCCGCACCCGCCGGGGGCGGACCCCGCTGCTCCGGCTGAGCGTGTTCGCCAACCGGGCCTTCGGCTCCGGCGTCCTGTTCGTCGTCGTCTTCTTCGGCGCGATCGCCGGGTTCTCCCTCGCCACCGGCCTGTTCCTCCAGCTCGGCCTCGGCTACACGCCGCTGGCCGCGAGCCTGGCGATGTCGTCCTGGGCGGTCGGGGCGTTCGCCGGGTCGGCGTTCAGCGGCATGACGATGGCCAGGCTGGGCCGCAGGATCCTGCACCTCGGCCTGGTGCTCATGGTCGCCGGGCTGGCCGCGCTCTACGCGGTGTTCGAGGCCGCCGGGACGGGCGTCGGCGGCTGGCACCTGGCCGCGCCGCTGCTGCTGTTCGGCGCCGGCATGGGCATGATCTTCGTCCCGTTGTTCGACGTGATCGTGGCGGGCATCGCCGACCACGAGGTGGGCTCGGGCTCGGCCGCGCTGGAGTCGGTCCAGCAGCTCGGCGCGTCGCTCGGCGTCGCGGTGCTCGGCACGGTCTTCTTCGGGGCGGTCGGCGCGCCGGTGGCCGGGCGGTTCGCCGCGCCGGCCGCGCTGGAGGCCGCGAAGCAGGTCACCGCCCTGACCGCCGGGCTCACCGTCGCCGCGTTCCTGGTCGCCTTCCTCCTCCCCCGCCGCCCCCGCGCGCACTGACCCTCCTCCGCCGAACTCGCCGTCCGCGAAGGGCGGCGAGTTCGGCGTCGGCGGGGCAGGGCTCAGGCCGCGGCGAAGCGCACGGCGGCGACCGCGATGACCAGCGCCGCCACCGCCCAGTAGGCGCCGGAGGCGAGGGCGACCGCCCGGACGCGGCGGGCCTCGGGCAGGCCGGTGAAGGTGAGCAGCCAGGCCAGCAGCGGCAGGACGAGGATCGCGTGCATGGTCACGAAGTGCGCGGGCTTCAGCGCGGCGACCACGTGGTAGGCGGCCTGCTGGTCGCCGGAGCGCACCGTGGCGACCCCGCGGGCGATCATCGCCGCGCCGGAGGCCAGCGCGAGCATCAGCGCGGCGAAGCCGGACCGGACGGCCAGCCGCATGCTCGGCGCGGTCCCCGCGTCGCGGCGGAAGGCGGCGACCGCGAGCGCGACCAGCGTGACGATCAGGATCCCGCCGCCCGCCGCGAGCATCCGGGTGACGACCGTGTCGAACGCCGTCTCCTCGTTGAAGTGGGACGGCGCCCTGCGCCACGCCTGCAGGGTGATGAGGGAGACCTCCGCGACGCAGTCGGCGGCGAACACGCCGAGGATCGCGGTCCGCGCGCGGTCGCCCAGCCGGACGAACCCGCTGACCCACGCGATCGTGATGAGCGTCAGGCCGAACGAGAGCCCGAACGTGACGGGCTTGCGCCAGGAGACCGGTCCCGTCCAGGGCCCGCCGTCCACGGCGAACACCACCAGGTGCAGCAGGCCCGAGGCGATGAGCGCGGCGCCGACGGCGTAGGCGGCGCGCTCGACCCGGCGGCCGCCCGTCCAGGACGCCCCCAGGCCCCGGACGGCGGCCGCCGCCGGAAACCTGCCGCGCGAAGTCTCCACCGATCCCGCCATGACCGCTCCTCCAAAAATGAGTGAGTGCTCACCCAGTATGGGCGAGCACCCACGCGAAGACAAGCCGTGCGGTCAGCGGAGGGCGGCCTCCACGGCGGGGACGCCGATCGCGCGGCGGGTGGCCGCCCACGTCGTGGCGCCGGTCAGCGCGGCGGCGAGCGCGACGACCGCGAGGTAGGTCCACACGTCCCCGGCCGGGACGGCGGAGTCGCGGCGGGCCAGCCCGAAGGGCACGATCGTGAACACCGAGGCGACCGTTCCGCAGGCCGCGCCGGTGACCGTCAGCACCGCCGACTCCAGCGCCACCGAGGCGAGCACCTGGCGCGGGGTCGCGCCGGCGAGCCGCGTCTGCCCGAACTCGCGGCGCCGGTGCGCGGTCGCCGCCACCAGCGTGTTGACCAGCATGATCGCCGTGAACAGCACCACCATGCCGATGACGACGAAGTTGAGCGTCTCGATGCTCTTCTGCTCGGCCGTCTTGGCCAGCCCGGCGGCCTCCATCGCCGCGTTCTCGGTGGCCTGGAGGTAGAGCGTCCCGACGGCGGTGCCGACGAACAGGATGACCGGGGTGACCGCGGACGCCAGCGCGCCCGTCCGGCGGCGCATGGTGGCGGCCGCCAGCTCGCCGGCCGCGCCGAACGCGCGCAGCGGCCGGGCCAGCAGGGACGTCGCCCGCCGCATGATCGCCGGAGCCAGCAGCGCCAGCCCGATCGCGGCGAGGATGTCGGCCTGCCCGGACGTCGCCATCACGTCGCTGCCCTTGCCGTCCATCAGCGTGACCGTGATGACCGCCTCGTCCAGCGCCAGCAGCAGGAACAGGACCGCGAAGACGATGCGCTTCCTGCTCAGCCTCCCGGCGTCCACCGCCGCGGACCGCATCGAGTCGGCGACGCCGGCGCGGGTGGCGCGCCGGGCGGTGATCAGCGCGGCGGCGGTCGCGGAGACCGTCGTGATGCCGATCCCCATCGACAGCGCGACCGGGCCGAAGCTGTGGCCGATCTCCGCGGGCACCTGGCCGGTGTCGTGCAGCAGGCCGAGCACGCCCCGGCCGGCCAGCATCCCGGGGACGATCGCGAGCAGCGCCGCGGCCACCGCCAGCACGGCCGCCTCACCGACGATCATCCGGGAGAGCTGCGCCGGGGTCGCGCCGACGCTCTTGAGCAGCGCGATCTCCGACGCCCGCTGCCGCACCGACAGGGTCAGCGTGGAGGTGACCGCGAACACCACGAGCAGCAGCCCCCAGCCGCCGACGACGTTCGCCATGACGACCAGCGTGCTCCGGGCCTCCCCGGTCGCGCCGCCCGACGCGGCGGTGTCCAGCATCGAGGCGAACGCCATGATGATCGTCGAGCCGAGGAACAGGGCGAGGAAGCTCGCCGTGAACGCGCCCGCGCGCCTGCGCAGGGAACCGATCGCCAGTGCGAACATGTCACGCCCCCGCCGTCATGCGCTGGCGCTCGACCTCGTCGGCCAGGTGCGTCATCCGCTCCGCGACGGACTCGGCGGTCGGCGCGGGCTGGTGGCCGACGATCCGCCCGTCGGCCAGGTACAGCACGGCGTCGGCGAACGACGCGGCGACCGGGTCGTGGGTCACCATCACCACCGTCTGCCCGAACGCGGCCACCGACTCGCGCAGCAGGCCGAGCACGTCGCGGGCGCTGCGGGTGTCGAGGGCTCCGGTCGGCTCGTCGGCGAACAGCACCCGCGGCCGGGCCAGCAGCGCCCGCGCGATCGCCACCCGCTGCTGCTGCCCGCCGGACAGCTCCGCGGGCAGGTGCCCGAGCCGCTCGCCGAGGCCCACCCGCTCGAGGACGGCTCGCGCCCGGTCCTTGTCGACCTTGCGGCCGGCGAGCTTCAGCGGCAGCACCGTGTTCTGCACGACCGACAGCGTCGGCAGCAGGTTGAACTGCTGGAAGACGAAACCGATCCGCTCCCGCCGGAACTTCGTCAGCTCCGCCTCCCCGTCGCCCGTCAGCTCCGCGCCGTCGACGAAGACGCGGCCCCCGGTCGGACGGTCCAGGCCCGCGGCGCACTGGAGCAGCGTGCTCTTGCCGGACCCGGACGGGCCCATGACCGCGGTGAACGACCCGGTCGGCAGCGACAGCGACACCCCGTCCAGCGCGACGACCCGGTTGCCCTCGGGGCCGTACACCCGGCGCACGTTCTCCAGCCGGAGCGCCTCACCCGGGGCCTGGCGCCCCGGTTCCGGTCCCCTGCGTCCGAACATCGTCCTCACCTCCGCCCGGGCGCCCCCTCGCGGAGCGCCTCCGGACACGAAACTACGGACGCGCGGGGCCGGCGAGGATGGGTCCAGCACTCCGATCGGGGTAGGCAAAACCCCACCATCGCCCGGCCCCGGTCTCGCCCGCGGCGTGCCGTGACGGTTAGAGTCGCCCGTGGTGCGCCGGGAAGTCTGGTCGGCAGGTCCCGTCATCCGCATGCCGTCCGGGAGGTTCCGTGCAGGCCACCGCCGCGATCGTCATCTTCGTCTGCGCGTACGTGCTGATCGCGTCGGAGAAGGTGCACCGGACGGCGGTGGCGCTCGGCGGCGCGGGCCTGATGCTCCTGCTGCACATCACCGACGCCCGGGGCGCGTTCTTCTCCTCCGAGTCCGGGATCGACTGGAACGTCATCTTCCTGCTGCTCGGCATGATGGTCATCGTCTCGGTGCTGCGCCGGACGGGCGTGTTCGAGTACGTGGCGATCTGGGCCGCCAAGCGCGCGCGGGGACGCCCCTACCGGCTCATGGTGATGCTGGTCGTGCTCACGGCGGGGGCGTCGGCGCTGCTCGACAACGTCACCACCGTCCTGCTGGTCGCGCCCGTGACGTTCCTCGTCTGCGAGCGGCTCGCCCTCGCGCCCGAGCCGTACCTCATCGCCGAGGTCATGGCGTCCAACATCGGCGGCACCGCGACCCTCGTCGGCGACCCGCCCAACATCATCATCGCCAGCCGGGGCGGCCTGTCGTTCAACGACTTCCTGGTCCACCTGGCCCCGCTGGTCGTGGTGCTGATGATCGTGTTCTGCGTGCTGTGCCGGTGGCTGTTCCGCTCGGCGTTCCGCTACGACCCGGAGCTCGCCGCCGAGGTCATGGAGCTGGAGGAGCGGGAGGCCATCACCGACCGCCGCCTGCTCGCGCAGGGGCTCGCCGTCCTCGCCGTCGTGATCGCGGCGTTCGTGCTGCACCCCGTCCTGCACTACGAGCCGTCCGTGGTGGCGCTGCTCGGCGCCGGTCTGCTCGTCGCCGCGACAAAGGTGACCACCGAGGAGGCGCTCAGCGAGGTCGAGTGGCCCACGCTGGTGTTCTTCGCCGGCCTGTTCGTGATGGTCGGCGGCCTCGTCGAGACCGGCGTCATCGGCGAGATCTCCCGGGCGGCGGCGGACGCCACCGACGGCCGCCTCGGCGTGGCCGCGATGCTGCTGCTGTGGGCGTCCGCCGGGCTGTCGGCGATCGTGGACAACATCCCCTACGTGGCGACGATGAGCCCGATCGTCTCCGACCTCGTCCAGCAGCACCCCGGCACGGACGGGCACGTGCTGTGGTGGGCCCTCGCCCTCGGCGCCGACCTCGGCGGGAACGCCACCGCCGTCGGGGCCAGCGCCAACGTGGTCGTCCTCGGCATCGCCGCCCGCAACGGCACGCCCATCAGCTTCTGGCGCTTCACCCGCTACGGCATCGTCGTCACCCTCGTGACGGTCGCCCTGGCCACCCCGTACCTCTGGCTCCGCTACCTGTGACGGTCCACCGCCCCGTCCGGGAGGATGGGGGGATGGACGAGGTGCCTGAGGACTGGGAACGCGCGCTCGCGATCGTGGCGCACCCCGACGACCTGGAGTACGGGACGTCGGCGGCGGTCGCCAAGTGGACGGGGCAGGGCAAGACCGTGACGGAGGTGCTGGCCACCCGCGGGGAGGCCGGGATCGACTCGATGGACCCCGCCGAGGTGCGGCGGATCCGCAGCGCCGAGCAGGTCGAGGCGGCGCGGATCGTCGGCGTCCGCGAGGTCGAGTTCCTCGACCTGCCGGACGGCACGCTGGAGTACGGGCTGCCGCTGCGGCGGGCGCTCGCCGCGGCGATCCGGCGGCACCGGCCCGAGGTGGTGCTGTCCATCAACTTCCGCGAGACCTTCCCCGGCGGCGGCTTCAACATGGCCGACCACCGGGCCCTCGGCCTCGCGGTCGCGGACGCGGTCCGGGACGCGGCCAACCGGTGGGTGTTCCGCGACCTCGGCCTCGAACCGTGGCGGGGCGTCCGGTTCGCGCTGTTCGGCGGGTCGCCGCAGCCCACCCACTACGTGAACGTCACCGGCCATCTGCGGGCCGGCATCGACTCGCTGCTCGCGCACCGCGTGTACTTCGCCGAACTCGGCGCCGGGTTCGACGCGGAGGCGTTCCTCACCGGCGCGGCCGAGGCGGGCGGGAAGCAGGCGGGCGTCGAGCACGCGATGACGTTCGAGATGATCGAGAGTTAGCGGCGGGCGTTGGGCCGCTTGCCCTTGTTGTGCTTGCTCCGCTTGCGGGCCCGGCGTTTGCGCGTCTTCTTCGACATGCACTGATTGACCGCCCGGAGGCCGGTGCAGGGCAAGCGATGGGCCGGGCGCAGACGCCGCGAACCCGCCCGGCCGCACGTCCGAAAAGCGTGCGGCCGGACGGGTCCGATGTGCGTGCGGTCAGCGGACCTCGGTGATCTCGGGGCCGCGCTCGAAGGGGTCGAAGGTCTCCACGGCCCCCTCCTCGCCGTCCTCGCCGGCCTCGCTGAACTCCTGCGGGATCTGCAGTTCCAGCAGCTCGCGGGGCGGCATCGGGGCGTCGCCGCGGTGCACCACCACGCCGCGCAGCACGTCCTCCAGGACCTGCCACTGCTCCTCGTCCTCGATCGCGGCGCCCTGCACCACGGCCTGCAGGAACCAGCGGGGGCCGTCCACGCCGAGGAAACGGATGATCTGCGGCGCCCAGCCCTGCTCGACGAACTCCGCCGGGATCTGCTCGCGGACCTCCGGCGGCATCTCGGCGAGGACCTCCTCGGTCAGCGCCGCCGGGACCATCGCCAGCAGTTCGGAGCCGAACGGGCCCTCGCCCTCCTGGGTCTGGCCCTGCGCCTCCTCCTGGATGTCCTTGGCGGTCTCGCGGCGCACGTCGTCCCAGATGCCGCTGCGCTTCGGCGCGGCGAACACCTGGAGCTGCATGGCGCTCTCCTCGTACTGCACCAGCACGGCGACGGGGCGCCCGTCCAGCGGGTTGCCCTCCTCGTCGACCTGGGTCGCCTCGAAGTTCACCTGGAAGCCCAGCCCCGGCGCCACCGGCACCTGGAGGGCCCCGAAGTCGAGCCGCTGCAGCTCGGGGAAGGAGTCCTCGGAATCCCACGGGCCGCCCGCCGCCGATTCCGCCTTGGCCGACCCCGCCTCGGCGGGAGCCTCCTCGGCGGTCTCCGCCGGCTCCTCGGTCACCTCGGGACCCTCAGCGGGCTCCTCGGCCTGCCGGCGACGTCCAAAAGCCACGACTCACGCTCCTTCTCTACTGTGCTCGTTGTCCCCGGATCGCGGGGCAGGGCCGAATCCGCCGGTGGAGCCGAACCCGCCGGTTCCGCGCGCCGATCCGGGAAGCTCGGTGACCTCGTGGAACACCGCGTGCTCGACCCGCTGGACGACCATCTGCGCGATGCGGTCTCCGCGCCGCAGTCTCACCGTGGCGCGGGGGTCGGTGTTCAGCAGGGTCACCTTGATCTCACCCCGATAGCCGGCGTCGACCGTACCGGGTGCGTTGACGATGGTCACCCCCAACTTAGCGCCCAATCCGGACCGGGGGTGAATGAAAGCCGCGTAGCCGTCCGGCAGGGCGATCGCCATCCCGGTGGGGACGACGGCGCGCTCCCCCGGCGGCAGTTCCACGTCGGCGGCCGCGACCAGATCGGCGCCCGCGTCGCCCGCGTGGGCGTACTGGGGCAGGGGCAGCTCCGGATCCAGCCGCCGGACCAGCACATCGACCTTGCTCACGGGCTCCACCTCACGCGCCTACCTGCCGGAGAACCACACGACCCTATCCAGGGCGCCGGGGACGGCCGCCGCTGAAACGCCGCTGCCGCGCGAGTCCGGCAGTTGACCCTACCCGGTCCCGGGCGTGACCACTTCCGGAAGGTTTGACCCTGAAGCGAAGTATCACGCGTAGCGTCGCAATTCTTACCCGCGGCGTTTCTGTGGGGCGCGTCCCCCGGGAAGGGGGCGGCATGGGAAAACCGGGAGAGGGCACACGGGAGCAGGGCGCGGGGGGCCGGAGCGTCACCCACCGCTCGCTGGACGGGGTGCGGGTCCGGCTCGCCGGCGACCACGACCTGCGGCGGCCGTGCACGTCGGTGGCGCGGATCGCCGACGGCGGGCGGCTCCACGAGATCTCCAGCGGCACCCGCGAGGACGCGCTGGCCTGGGCCGCCGACATCGGGGTCGACCGCTTCGAGCAGGAGTTCCGCGTCCAGGGCGGCCGGCTGCGGGTCGGCGGGACGGCGACCCGCGACGCCGAGACGGGCCTCAGCGACCCCGTCCTCGCGGCCGTGTGGGAGGGGCGCCGCCACGCGGTGTTCACGCACCTCTACCACGGGCGCCCCGCGGACGCGGTCGCCTTCTTCGGCACCCTGCGCCTGACCGAGCACGAGGACGGGGTCACCGCCGTCCCGCGCGGCCGGGCCAGGCGCCCCGAGCCCGCCGAGATGGTCAAGGAGGTGCCGGGGATCGGCCTGCTGGAGATCACCGCGCTGACCACGGTGACGCGCAGGCGGCTCCCGCCGTGGCGCGGCGCCCCGGTCGCGGGCGGCGAGCTGTTCCGCGACACCGTGGAGGGCCAGGGCCCCTACTTCCTGCTGGCGCTGGCGTCGCTGCTGGTGACCGTGCTGCCCGAGGAGGACCGGGTCCGCGACGTCCCGCGCCGGCTCGCGGGGCTGGCGGTCGAGGCGGTCCGGTGACCGGACTCCTCGCCGGGATCGCCGCCGTCACAATCGCGGGGACTGCGTCGAGCAGTTCCCGGGTGTAGGCGGCGGAGGGGCTGTGCAGGACGTCGGAGGCCGGTCCCGCCTCGACCACGTGGCCCTG
>NZ_JBEUPA010000092.1:0-33752 GCF_040492065.1 Actinomadura sp. NPDC000929
CGGACGGCGGTGACCTTGTCGGCGCACATCGCGGCCGACACCTCGGCGTTCTTCAGCGCGAACGTCCCGCCGAACCCGCAGCACTCGCCCGTGAGAGCGAGGCGCTCGCCCGGCTCGCCGGGCATGGCGGGAGACGCCAGGGCGCCGAGGACGAGGTCGCGCGAACCCCGGACGAAGGCCTCGGGGGTGCCGACGTCCAGCCAGTAGCCCGACTCGACGTAGCCCATGACCACCGCTCCGGACGAGATGAGCGACGGGAACGTCTCGCGCTCGACGGAGACCACCTCGTGCTCGGGGATCGTGTCGATGGCCGACCGGCGGAAGACGTAGCAGCCCGCGTTGATCTGGTTCGTCACCGGATGGGGCGTCTTCTCCAGGAAGGCGGTGACGCGGCCGTCGCCGGCGGTGGGGACGCAGCCGAACCGGGACGGGTCGTCGACCTCGGTGAGGTGGAGCGTCACCGAGGCGGCGGCGGCCTCGTGCAGCTTCACCTGGGCGCGGACGTCGTGGCCCGACAGGATGTCGCCGTTCAGGATCAGGACCGGGTCGTCCGGGCCGCAGGTGAGGGCGCGCGCGGCGTTGCGGATGGCGCCGCCGGTGCCGAGCGGCTCGTCCTCGCTGACGTAGGCGAGGTCGACGCCGTAGGCGCGGTCGCCGAAGGCGGCCTCGAACATCTCGGCGCGGTAGGACGTGGCGAACACGATGCGCTCGACGCCAGAGGCGTGGGCGCGGGCCAGCTGGTGCGCGAGGAACGCCACCCCCGCCGTGGGGAGCAGGGGCTTCGGGGTGGAGATCGTCAGGGGGCGCAGGCGGGTGCCTTGACCTCCCACCAGGAGGATCGCTTCCACTCGGTTCCTTTCTCCACGCGCGGTCGGAGAGAGCCTAGTGGGTGCGTGCGGCGGCGTACTGGTCCACCGCGCGCTGGTAGGAGGCCAGGTGCGCGTCGGCCGACGCCGACCACGAGAACCGCTCCGAGCGGGTGTGGGCGGCCTCGGCCAGCTCGGCGCGGCGGGACGGGTCGTCGATCAGCGAGGTGAGGGCGGCGCCGATGCCCTCCGGGTCGGGTTCGGTGTAGGCGACCGCGTCGCCGCCGACCTCGGGGAGGGGGCCGCGGTGCGTGGTCAGGACGGGCGCCCCGCAGGACATGGCCTCCAGGACGGGCAGCCCGAAGCCCTCGCCGCGGCTCGGGAGCGCCACGACCAGCGCGCCGCCGAAGAACCCGGGCAGGGCCGGCCAGGGCAGGTAGCCGGGGCGCAGGACGCGCAGTTCCAGCGGGACGGTGGCGAGGGCCGCGTCGACCTCGTCGTCCCAGCCGCCGCTGCCCGCGAGGACGAGCGCCGGCGCGTCCTCGCGGCCGGCGCACGCCCGCACCCAGCCGCGGATCAGGTTCGGGACGTTCTTGCGGGGCTCCAGCGCGCCCAGGTAGGCGACGTAGGGGCGGCCGTGCAGGCCGAGGCGGTCGGAGACGTGCTTGACCTCCGCCTCGGACGGGCGGTGGAAGACCTCGTGGTCGACGCCGTGGTAGGCGACGTCGATGTGGGACGGGTCGGCGCCGAGGATGCGGACCAGCTCGTCGCGCGTCGCGCGGGACGGCGCGATCAGCCGGGTGGCGCGGCGGGCGGCGGTGCGGGTCGCCGACTTGATGTAGGAGGTGCGCACCGGGTCGTGCGGCTCCGGCTCGGCGAACAGGGTGACGTCGTGGATCGTCACCACGGTCGGCAGGCCCGCGCTCACCGGCATCGTGTAGGTGGGCAGGTGGATGACCTCGGCGCCGACGCGCCGGGCCACGTGCGGCAGGCCCGACTGCTCCCAGGCCAGGCGGGTGGCGCGGTGCGAGAGCGTCGCGGGCCCGGCGACCACCTGCGCGCCGGGCACGAGGCCCTCATAGCGTTCGGCGTCCGCACGCTGGCAGGCGACGGCCAGGTCGGCGCCCTGCCGGTGCAAGGCGCACAGCAGCCCGTCCACATACCGGCCGAGCCCGCCGCGGTCGGCAGGCACGGCGGTGGCGTCGAGCAGAATCCGAGGCGCCACGGTCCACTCCCCCATCCAGCGCGGTGGCGTAGATCACTCTTTACTCTCCGAGCGTACGCCCGGAAGGCGCCAACTCGCCGGATCTCGTTCCACGCGATTCATCCGTGAGGGGCCCTCCCCACACGGCCACCGCTTACGCGCCCCGGCCCCCGCGGGGCCTTATCTTTTTCGGGCGCGGACCAGGACGATGCTGCCGCGCTCGTTCGGCGCGGCGCGGTCGGCGAGGGCGACGAGCGGCGTGAGCGGCGCGGCCGCGTTGAAGCCGACCCTGCCGCCGTAGGTGGAAAGGGACAGGTAGAGGCGCTCGGTGGCCGCGGTGCGGAACTGGTAGCTGTGACCGACGAGGTCGAGGCCGCGCTCGTCCATCAGCTTGCGCAGGCTGTCGTGCGTGTAGGTGTGCTGGACGTGGTACTTGGCCTTGTGCGCGTCGCGCAGTTTGGGCCAGGCGTCGGCGCGGCTCAGCACGTCGGCGGACATGAAAATCTCACCGCCGGGCTTGAGGACCCGCGCCATCTCGTCCAGCGACCTGCCGCCGTCGTCGAAGTGCTCGATGGCGCAGACCGACAGGACCGCGTCGAACGAGCCGTCGGCGAACGGCAGCCGCAGCGCGTCGCACTCGATCAGCGCGGGGGCGTGCGCGAGCGTCCGCCCGTAGACCATCTTGCCGCGGGCCAGGTCGATCGAGACGGCCTCGGCGCCGCGCCGGCGCGCGCGGCCGGCCCAGTAGCCGTCACCGCCCGCGACGTCGAGGACCCGCTTGCCGCGCAGGTCGCGCCCCATCCAGTCGAGCAGCGTCCCCGCCTCGCGGTACCGGCACACGTGCACCTGGTGCCCCATGAAGGCGACCACATCCGAAATCTTCATCGCTCCCCAACTCTAGGCGGAGCGGACGGCCGCGAGGTCACGTTCGCCTACGCTGGGCGCGTGAAGATGAAGGTCGTCGCCGTCCGGGCCCTGCGCGTGCTCCTGGTCCTGCTCGCGCTCGCGTTCTGCGGCTACAGCGTGGCGTCCCAGTGGGACGCCGCGGTGGACGCGTTCCGGCAGATGTCGTGGGCGACGCTGGCCGGGGCGCTCGCCGCGGGCCTGGCGGGGCTCTTCGCCTGGATGCTCGGCTGGCGGGAGTTCCTCGCCGGGCTCGGGTCGCCGCTGCCGGTGCGGGCCGTCTTCCGGATCTCGGGGATCAGCCAGCTCGGCAAGTACGTCCCGGGCAAGGTGTGGGCGCTGGTCACCCAGATCGAGATGACGCGCGAGCACAAGGTGCCGCCCGAGCGCAGCTTCGGCTCGACGATGCTGGCGGTCGCGACGTCCACCTCGTGCGGCCTCGCGGTCGCGGCGGTGACGCTGCCGCTGACGTCCGCGGCGGCGCGCCGGGAGTACTGGTGGCTGTTCCTGCTGGCGCCCGTCCTGCTGGCGATGCTGCACCCGAAGATCGTGAGCTGGGCGCTCGGCGTGATGCTCAGGCTCGTGCGGCGGCCGCCGCTGGAGCACCCGGTCGGCCTCGCCGCGACGCTCAGGGCCATCGGGTGGACGGTCCTCGGCTGGGCCCTGTTCGGCGTGCACACGTGGCTGCTGTGCGCGGCCGTGGGCGGCGACGGCAAGGGGCTGCCCTTCCTGGCGACCGGGGCGTACGCGCTGGCGTTCGTCGCCGGCTTCCTCGTCTTCATCGCGCCGGGCGGCATCGGGGCCCGGGAGGCGGCGCTGACGGTCGTGCTGACGCCGGTCCTCCCGGCGGGCGCGCCGGTCGTGGTCGCGATCGCGTCCCGGGTGCTGCTGACCGCCGCCGACCTGCTGATCGCGGGCGCGGCGTTCCTGCTGGGCAGGACGGCCCCGGCGACCGGGAATGAACCGCGCTCCGAGCCGCTTGTGACGGGTACGCAGCCCATGACGGATGCGCAGCCTACGAAGGAGGGACCGTGACGGCCCCGATCACCGTGACCGACGCGACGTTCGCGGACGAGGTCCTGAGCAGTGACACCCCCGTGCTGGTCGACTTCTGGGCCGACTGGTGCGGGCCGTGCCGCATGATCGCTCCCGTCCTGGAGCAGATCGCCGCCGAGCAGGACGGCAAGATCAAGATTGCGAAGATGGACTACGACGCGAACCCTCAGACGCCGGGCAAGTACGGCGTGATGGGACTGCCGACCCTCCTGCTCCTCAAGAACGGCGAGGTCGTGGAGCAGATCGTCGGCGCCAAGCCGAAGCGCGCCCTGATGAAGGTCATCGAACCGCACCTTTGACTTCCTCCCCTCCAGGTTGGGAGGGGAGTGCTACGGCTCGCACCGCAGAGTTTTCTGCTTCGCGGCCGACTGCGGAAGGGAGGGCCCCGGCCGTCTGACATCAGCTCCACAGACATCACCGGGGTCTCCCCTGGCTACGGCTCGACCAGCCGCAAGGATGTTCTTTGCCGCATTGATGTCCCGGTCGTGCCGGGTGCGGCAGCCCGGGCACGTCCAGTGCCGGGTGGACAGGCTCAGTTCCGCGAGCAGGTGCCCGCAGTGCGAGCAGGTCTTGGACGAGGGGTACCACCGGTCGATCACGACCAGGGTCCGCCCGACCCGTTCGGCCTTGTACTCCAACTGGCGGCGAAACTCACCCCACCCGCAGTCGGAGATCGCCTTAGCGAGCCTGCGGTTCTTCACCATGTTGGCGACGGCGAGGTCCTCGATCGCGATGACGTCCGCCCTGCCGACGAGGGAGGTGCTGGTGCGGTGCAGGAAGTCGGTGCGGGCGTTGCGGATCTTGCGGCAGGCGCGGGCGACCTTGATCTTGGCCTTGCGCCGGTTGCTGCTGCCGGGCTGCTTGCGGGCCATGCGCCGCTGGTACCGGGCTAGATTGCGCTGCTTCTTCTCCAGATGGCGGGGGTTGGCGATGCGCTCCCCGTCAGAGGTCACCGCGAAGTCGTTGACGCCCAGGTCGATGCCGATCTGACGCCCGGCGGCCGGCATGGGCTCGGGCTCAGGGGTTTCGACGGCGAAGGTCACATACCAACGGCCGTCCGCTTCCCGGGAGACAACTACCATCGTCGGATCCAACGTGGGCAGGTCCACATCCTCGAACGACCACACCAGTGCTAGCGGCGCCCGGGTTTTGGCCAGCCACAGTTCCCCGTCCTTCATCCGGAAGGCTGAGCGCGTGTAGTGCGCGGACTGGCGAGAGGTGCGGCTCCTGAAGCGCGGGTAGCGGGCACGTCCGGCGAAGAAGTTAGCGAAGGCGGCGTGCTGGTGGCGCAGCGCCTGCTGCAACGGAACCGAAGAAACTTCGTTCAGGAACGCCAGGTCCTCGGTCTTCTTCCAGGCGGTCAAGGCGGCGTCGGTTTCCCGGTAGGAGATTCGCCTGGCATCGGAATGCCAGGCCCGGTGGCGTTCGGCGAGGGTCTTGTTCCAGACCAGCCGGACACAGCCGAATGTGCGGCCGAAGAGGGCCGCCTGATCGGGGTCGGGGTAGACCCGGCACTTGTACGCCGTCCGCATGACCGCGACATTACTAGTGGACGGGAAGGCTGTAAGGATTTCCGGTTACACCGGGGATCGCCCAGCTGCGCCGGACCGCTCGGCCTCACCGTCATCCTTACCCGACCGCCTGATCCCCCTGTCGGGGCCGCTGCCGCCTGCCCGGGCGAGGCGGTTAGTTTTCTGTGAGCGCGTCGAGGTAGGCGGTCCAGAGGGGGCCGTGGTCGACCGGGCGGACGCCGGAGCGGAGGCGCTCCGGCTCGCCCGGCTCGTAGAAGCGGCGCAGGGCCGAGGCGAGGGACGCGACGTCGTCCGGCCGGCAGATGAGGCCGTCGGCGCCGTCGCGTATCTGGGCCGCGAAGCCCCCCACATCGGTGGCGATCACCGGGAGGCCGTGCTCGTGGGCCATCCAGACGTTCTGTGACGCGGTCGCCGTGCGGTACGGCAGGACGAGGGCGTCGGCGGCGGCGAAGAGTCCCGGGACATCGGCGGCGGGGACGTACCCGGGCCGCAGCTCGACCCTCGACGTCAGGTCCAGCGAGCGGATCAGCTCGCGGGTCTCGTCCAGGCCGCCCCAGAACTCGCCCGCGACGGTCAGCGCCACGTCGTCCGGGCCCTCGGCGAGGGCGCGCAACAGGACGTCCAGCCCCTTGTACGGGCGGACGATCCCGAAGAACAGCAGCCGCCGGCGTACCTTGCCGTCGCCGGGCGCGGCGGCGCCGGCCGCGGGCAGGTGCGCGGCCATCTCCGCGACCCGCACCGGCCGCGGGGTGAGCCCCCGCGCCAGGTCGGCCTGCGCCTCGGTGTGGACGAGCACGCCGTCCACCTTGCGGAGCAGGCGCCTCATCAGCGGCTCGTCGTAGGGCTTGCGCTCGTGCGGCAGGACGTTGTGGCACAGCGCCACCACCGGGGTCCGGCCCCGGAGCCCGGCGAGGATCCCCAGGTAGGACGGCACCTGAACGGTGCTCAGCACGACCAGGACGACCAGGTCGCACTCGCTCAGCGCGCGGCCGGTGCGCCACCAGCCGTCCGGGCGGCGCCAGTCGAGCCGGCGCCGGGTGCCGGGGAACGGCTCCCCCTCCGGCTCGGAGATCGTCTGCTGGCCGGGGTACAGGAACGAGGGGTACTGGGCCCGCCACGACTCGATGACGACGTCGTGGCCCGCCGCCGCCAGCCGGTGCGCCAGCTCGGTGGTGTGCCGGGCGCCGCCGCCCTTGTAGGGGAACGCGGGCCCGACGATCGCGACGCGCATGCCGCTAGACGTCGCCGCGCGAGCGGACGATCAGGTCGGCCAGCAGCGCCAGCGACGCGATGATCAACCCCGTCACGAAGATCATGATGGTGTTGTTGGCGAAGTAGCCGAAGTGCACCACCATGTCGAACACGCCCTTGAGCAGGCCGATCACGATCAGCCACAGCGCGGGCGGCATCAGCACCTTGAGCGGGTTGAAGTACATCACCATCCGCAGCACCTGCAGGATGTAGCGGTAGGCGTCCTTGGTGAAGTGGAACTTCGACTTGCCGGCCCGCTTGGCGTAGTCGATCGGCACGTACCGCACCGGGTGCTGGTTCGACAGGAACGCGATGGTGATCGTCGTGACGCAGGAGAACCCGGGCGGCAGCAGCCGCAGGTACGGCAGCGACACCTCGCGGCGGAACGCGCGCAGCCCCGAGTTCAGGTCGGGGATCTTCGTGTTGGTGAGCCGCTCGGCGACCTTGCGGATGAACCACTTGGCGGGCACCCGCAGCGCCTTGTGCGTCCCCTCCTCGGTGGTGCGCGCCCCGACGACCTGGTCGACCGCCGGGTCGGAGTCGAGGAGCTCGACCAGCTCGGGGATCCGGTCGTTCGGGTAGGACATGTCGGCGTCGGTCCACACGACGATGTCGCCGCGGGCCTGCTGGGAGCCGATGCGCCGGACGGTGCCCGAACCGCTGTTGTGCTGGAACGCCATGATGCGCATGTTCGGGAAGCGGGGCGCCGCCTCCTCCAGCCGGGCGAGCGTCGCGTCCGTCGAGCAGTCGTCGACGGCCAGCAGCTCGTAGGTCTTGCCGCTGGCGTCCATCGCCGCGCAGATGCGCTCGACCTCGGCGATCACGTGGTCCTGCTCGTTGTAGCAGGGCAGGACGATCGTGACGTGCACGGCGTCGGAGGCGGCCGGCGGACCGGGCGCGGGCGCCGGCTCCGGCACGGGCGCGGACTCGGACGCGGGCTCCACATCGGCGGGCGGATGGGGCTTCGGCTCGACAGACTGGGTGCTCACGCAGCGCGAGGATACTCGCCCCGGCGCGCATCGGCGGCCACTACGCCCCCGCGGGCTCGGCCGCCCACACCTCCATGGTCAGCCCCCAGGTGCCGCCGGGCGGCCCGGTGAGCGTGCGCCCGTCCTGCCGCGTCACCAGGTGCAGCACCCGCCGCGCCGGCCCGTAGGGGGCGACCTGCTCGGGCCTCGCCGCCATGATCACCGGCCGGCGCCCGGCCTGCCGCGCCCCGGCGGCCACGCGCCGCACGTCCTCGGGCGACGCGGAGCCGGTCGTGCGCGCGGCGGGCAGCCCGCACTCACCGCGGACGACCTGGAGGAACCGGTCGGCGGTGGCCTGCTCGACCATCACGACGGAGGCGCGCGCGGGCAGCGCCCGGCACAGTCCCTCCACGGCGGCGACCTCGCCCTGCTCCGTGCGGGTCACCAGGTAGCCGCCGGACGTCAGCAGGATCGGCACCAGCATCAGCACGAAGCCGGCGACCGTTCCCGCCCGCACCATCCTCGGCCCGTAGCCGAGCCGCCGGACGCGCTTGACGGTCCAGGCCGACGCGAACACCGCGAACAGCAGCAGGCCGGGGATGACGAGGCCGATCAGCCGGCGGGACGCCCACGGGTGGTCGGGCGTGATGCCGGGACGCACCAGCACCTGCGCGGTCGTCCAGACGACCATCGCGTAGGGCAGGAGCCATTCCGGCGACTGCCCGCGCAGCAGCCGCCGCACCAGCAGCGCCGCGCCGAACGTCGCGAACAGCAGCGCGGGGACGCCGATGTACCAGAGGACCCAGTACAGCGACAGCTCGGAGTACTGCCGGGTGCCGTCGACCGGGATGTCCTGGATCTTCTGGATCATCTCGATGAACCGGACGTTCATCGCGTCGTCGCCGGTCGCGGGCGGGCGGCGGACGGTCTGCACCAGCGGCCGGAGCGCGAAGCCCGCCATGACCAGCACGGTGAGGACGGCGGCGGCGCCCGGCAGGCGGCCGCGCGCGACCGCCGTGCCGGCGCGGCGCAGCCGGGTCCCCACCCGGTCGCGGCGCAGCGCCACGACCATGACGACCGTCGCGGCCAGGACGGCCGCGGAGATGGCCGCCAGCGGCACGAGCGAGCCGCGCAGGTAGGAGAGGTAGGGCCGGGACATCGTGAGGCCCTCGACCACGCCGGCGCCCGCTCCGAGCAGCAGGCCGCCGGCCGTCCAGTAGCCGGTCGCCCGTCTGCGCGCGATGAGCAGTCCCGCGAACGCCACCACCGGCAGGACGTCCCGCAGCCCGTCGATGCGGACGAGCACGATCAGCCCGAGCGCGGCCCCGCCGAGGAGCGCCTTGGCGCCGGCGACCCGGCCGTCGGCGGGCTCCCGGCGGACGTCGTACAGCAGCGACAGGCCGCCGAGCAGCAGGACGATGGCGGGCAGCTCGCTGAAGGCGTTGCGGGAGACGTAGAGCATCGGCAGCGTCAGCGCGAGGAGCAGCGCCCCGGCGGGGGCCCAGCGCGGGCCGACGAGGCGCGCGACGAGCCCGGCGAACGACAGCACGCAGCACGCGCCGAGAACCGGGGCCGCCAGCACCATCCCGTGGGCGCCGCCGACCCATCCGGCGGGCGCCAGGACCAGCGGCCACCCCGCCATGAACTGCGGGACGACGGCGCCGCCGTCCTGGTAGAAGGCGGGGCTCGCGAAGGCCAGGGCCGCGTCCGGGCCGCCGAACGCCCGCTCCGACAGCGGGATCGGCAGCGATCCGTGCTTCGCCAGCCACATCGCGAACTGGACATAGGACGCGGGGTCGCGGCGGACGACGATCTGCTCGGAGCACGTGACGACCTGGAGCACCAGGAACGCGGCGGTGACGGCGAACACCGACCACACCGGCCGGCGCCCCACCGCGTCCAGGCCGCCTGGGGCGTTCAGGCTCCCCGGGCGCCCGCCGGGGGCGTCCCCGGGCCCGGTCCGCAGGCCGAGCCACAGCACCAGGGCCGCGACCGGCACGAACAGCGCGACCGCCGGGGCCGGGCGGAACACGCCCGCCATCAGCAGCGGCAGCGACACCGCCAGCCAGGCGACGAGGACCAGCGCCGGGACCGCGGTCGCCCGGACGAGCAGCCGACCAGCGTTCATGATTCCGCCCCGGGCTCGCCGTCGGGGCGCGCGCCCGCCACTGTTCCGTCGTTCACCCGTGCGGAGCGTAGCGGCATCGGCGGGATGGCGGCGCCAGGACGATCATGCGGGCATACGCTCGGACCATGAGCGCACATGCCGGGGCCGCGGACACGCCCGCGGAGCTGCTGCGGCGGCGGGTCGCGGACGACCCGTCCCGCCCGCTGGTCACCTTCTACGACGACGCGAGCGGCGAGCGGGTCGAGCTGTCCGCGCGGACGTTCGGGAACTGGGTGGCCAAGACGGCCAACTTCCTGGTGGACGGCCTCGCCGCCGAGCCCGGCACCCGCGTCGTCCTGGTCCTGCCGCCGCACTGGCAGACCGCGGTGTGGCTCATGGCCTGCTGGTCGGCCGGTCTCGTCGCCGAGCCCGTCGATCCGGAGGACTTCGGCCGCGGCGGCGCCGAACCGGCCGGGGCGTCCGAGCCGTACATCCTGGCGGTGGCGCAGGAGGTGCTGGACGACGTGCTCGCGGACGAGGTGCTCGCAGGAGGGGCCGAGGAGATCGTCGGCCTGTCGCTCCACGCGCTCGGCGGCCCGCTCGCCGACTGCCCGCCCGGGGTGACCGACTACGCGGCGGAGGTGCGCGCGTACGGAGACAGGTTCGCCCCCGGCCCCGGGGCGGATCCGGAGGCCCCCGCGTTGAGTGTGACAAAGGCCACATTCAGCGCGGCGGAGCTGGTGGGCGCGGCACGCGGGGCCGTTGAGAAATGGGAGCTGGACGCACGCGACCGGCTCCTGGTTGACATGTCCTTCACCACACTCGACGGGGTTCTGGCCTGCCTGCTCGCACCACTAGCCTCGGGTGCTTCCGTCATAATCCAACGAAACTTTGACAAAGCCGCCCTAGATCGTCGCCTGACCCTGGAGCATGTGACGGTGGTGGCCGGTACTTCCGGACCGAATGACGAATCCGGCTCCGTGTACCGCCTCCCCTGACCTACGCTTCCCTTTGCCCTCGTCCCGTCCGTTCGAACCATGAGCCACGGGCCGGCCCCATAGCGGGGACGTCCCCCGGACCCCCGGAACCGCCCATACCCCCGGACCTCGGAGCCGATGAACAGCAACCCGATGTACATGGAGTACGTCGACGACGCCGACCCGCAGCCGGCGCCGCGACGCGGCTGGCGCATCCTCGGCTGGGTGTGCATCGGACTGTCGGCGGTCATGGTGGTCGGCTCTCTCACCGCCTACGGCCTGTACCGCCAGGCGTTCGGGAACATCTCGCACGAGGACGTCAACGCCCAGCTCGGCCCCAACCGGCCGAAGAAGCTGAACAGCGCGATGAACATCCTGATGCTCGGGTCCGACACGCGTGAGGGCTCGAACGCCAAGTACGGCCGCTCGATGAAGAACGAGGTGCCGCGCTCGGACACGATGATCCTGCTGCACCTGTCCCCCGGCGGCGGCCAGGCGATGGGCATCAGCTTCCCCCGCGACCTGATGGTCCGGATGCCCTCCTGCAAGAGCCGCAAGGGCGGGGTGGTCCCGGCGCAGACCCGCGCGCAGATCAACTCGTCGTTCAGCAACGGCGGCGCGGCCTGCGTCATCAAGACGATCGAGAGCATCTCCAACATCCGCATCGACCACTTCATGCAGGTCGACTTCAACGGGTTCAAGGCCATCACCAACGCCGTCGGCGGCGTCCCAGTGTGCCTTCCCAAGGATGTCAACGACCCCAAGTCCAAGCTGAAGCTGACCGCGGGCAAGCACAAGATCAAGGGAGAGACGGCGCTCGCCTACGTGCGGGTGCGGCACGGCCTCGGCGACGGCTCCGACACCGACCGCATCAAGCGCCAGCAGAAGTTCATGGGCTCCCTCGCCGGCCAGGCGATGAGCGCGGGCGTGCTCAGCAACCCGCGCCGCATGCTCCAGCTGATGAACGCCGTGACCAAGTCGCTCACCACCGACAAGGAGCTGACGCCGCAGGTCATGATGGACATCGGCAAGGAGATGCAGGGCATGACCACCGGCAAGCTGCGGTTCGTGACCGTCCCGTCCGGGCCCGACCCGCTGGACCCGAACCGGGTGGCGCTCACCCCCGCGGCCCAGCCGTTCTTCTCCGCCGTCCGCAATGACAAGACCGTGCCGAAGGAGCCCAAGCCGGGCGCCACGAAGATCCCGCCGAGCCAGGTGCGCGTGCGGGTCTACAACGGCAGCGGCATCGACGGCCAGGCCGGGCGCGTCGCCAGCGACCTGGAGTCGCAGGGCTTCCAGGTCACCGTCGGCGGGAACGCCCCCTCGCCCACGACCACCACGCAGGTGCTGTACGGTGCCGGTGCCGACCAGCAGGCGCAGACCCTGACCGCGCTGATCCCGAGCAAGCCGCAGGCCGCGGCGCGCACCACGGGCGGCACGCCGGGCGTCGTCGACCTGATCGTCGGCCAGAACTGGACGAACCTGAAGAGCGCCGGCGCCGGCATCCCGAAGCAGCAGGGTGAGATCCGCGCCAGCGACGACATCTGCAAGGAGACCTGACCGGGCAGCCGTATGACTTACACCACCAGGCCCTCGGAGGCCGACGCGGCACAGCGAACCGAACGGCCGCCGTCCACGGAACCCGCGGCGCCCCCCTTGGCGGGGGCGCCGGAGGCCGCGGGCGCCGCCGCCTCCGGAAGCCCGGCCCCGCAGGGCCCAGGCCCCGCGCGCAAGGTCCGCGACCCGTTCTTCGACAACGCCAAGTACTTCGCGATCCTGCTGGTGGTGGCGGGGCACTCCCTGGCCAACCTGCTGAACGTCCCGATGGCCAAGGGCCTCTACCTGTTCATCTACCTGTTCCACATGCCGCTGTTCATCGTGATCACCGGCTACTTCTCCCGGAACTGGACGTTCGCCGGCGGCAAGGCCCGCAAACTGATCACCAACGTCGGGGTGCCGTACGTGGTGTTCGAGTTCGCCTACTCGATCTACGACTGGCTCGCGGGCCGCAACCACCTCGAGATCAGCCTGCTGAACCCGTACTACCTGACGTGGTTCCTGTGCGCGCTGTTCATGTGGCGGCTGTCCACCCCCGTCTGGCAGCAGATCCGCTGGCCGCTCGCCGTCGCGACCGTTTTCGCCCTGCTGTCGTACATGAGCGACCTCGGCGGGACGTTCGACATCCACCGGGTGATCGGGCTGCTGCCCTTCTACGTTCTCGGGCTCTCGCTGAAGCCGCAGCACTTCGAGCTGCTGAAGAAGCCGATCGCCCGGCCGATCGGCGCGGTGGTGCTCGCCGCCGGGCTCGCCGGCACCTACCTCGTCATGGACCACATGTCGCGGGGCTGGATCTACTGGAAGCACCCGAACTTCGAACTCCACGTCGGCAACCTCACCGGCACCGTCGTGCGGATCGCGATGTTCGCCGCGGCGGTCGTGTTCGTCGCCGCGTTCCTCAGCCTCATCCCGCGCGGGCGGTACTGGTTCACCTCCCTCGGGTCCTACACGCTGTACGCCTACCTGCTGCACGGGTTCGTGACCCGGCTGCTCAACTTCACCGGCTGGTGGGACGCCGACTGGATGCACACCCCGACCGGGGTGGTCGTCGTGGTCGCCGGCGCCCTGGTGGTCGGAACGTTCCTGTGCTCCAAGCCCGTCGTGCGGACGATGAGCTGGGCACTGGAGCCGAAGATGACGTGGGTCTTCACACCTCTGAGAAGGCCCGCCCGCTCCCGCTGACGCTCCCCCGCTCCCGCTCCTAACCCCGCTCCCGCAGTACCCGACCCCCCGGAGATATGTCCGACGTCCTCCCCACCCCGCCATCCGCCACGGGCAGTGCGCCTTCCGCCACGGGCAGTGCGCTCGCCCTGCCCGAGGCGCCGCCCGTCCCCGCTCCCCGCCCCGCGCCCGACCCGGCGGCACCGCCGAAGCCGGCGCCCCGCCCCCGGGACGCGTACTTCGACAACGCCAAGTTCTTCACGGCCGTGCTCGTCGTGGTCGGGCACTTCTGGTCCCAGTTCGGGGACAGCCGCGCGGCCCACGCCGCCTATGTCGTGCTCTACGCTTTCCATATGCCGGTCTTCGTTTTTATTTCCGGCTATTTCTCCCGGGGATTCATGCGCTCGACGGACAAGTTCCGCAGCGTTCTCCCCACGCTCGTCGTCCCTTATGTGATATTCATCCTCCTCTACCGGGCGCAATTGATGCTCATCAACGGAGTGCAGTTCCGGCTGAGCGAGCTCTTCCGGCCGCATTTCCTGATGTGGTTCCTGGTGGCGCTCGTGTTCTGGCGGCTGAGCGCACCACTGTGGGGGCACCTGCGCCATCCGGTGGCCGTCTCGGTGGCGTTCTGCCTCGTCGGCGGGAGCTGGGCGTTCACCGCCGACTCCACGCTCAGCCGGACCGCCGGACTGCTGCCGCTCTTCGTCCTCGGGCTGACCGTCGACCCGCGGCACGTGCGGCGGCTGCGCGCCGGATGGGCGCGGTGGGCCGGGCTCGCCGTGCTGGCCGCCGCCCTCCCCGTCGCTTACGTCTGGGAGCTCGGCACGGTCGTCCCGAGGATCGACAGCGGTCTGCTCTACTGGAACCAGGGTTACGATGCCATGGGGTTCGGCACCGTCGAAGGCATGATGTGGCGGCTCGTGGCCCTTGCCTTCGCCGTTCTCCTCGGCGCCGCCTTCCTCGCGAGCATCCCGCGCGACCGAGCCTGGTACACCGAGATGGGGACGCGGACCATGTACGTGTACCTGCTGCACGGCCTCGTCATGAAGACGTTCGACTACACCGGCGTGCTGGACGAGCCCGTCCTGCACGAGCCGTTCGGCATCGTCTCGGTCACCGTGGCCGCCGCCGCGCTCGGCGTCGCCCTCGCCACCGCCCCCGTGCGGCGGGCCACCCGGTGGGCGGTCGAACCCGAGGCGCGGTGGCTCCTTCGACCCGCGCCCGCCAGGACCTGAGGTTCAACCCCGACCTGTGGGTATAGTCCAGAATCACCGAGTAGTTGATTGGCCTTCGCGTGAGCTCTGATCACGATATTTCCCTGAGCATCATCGTGCCCGTGCACAAAGTGCAGGGGTACATCCGGCAATGCCTTGATTCGATCCTTGATCCGGATCTTCCCCATCTTGAGGTCATCGCCGTCGACGACCACTCGCCGGACGGCTGCGGTGAGATCCTCGACGAGTTCGCCGAGCGCGACCCGCGCGTCAAGGTCCGGCACCTCGCCGAGAACGTCGGCCTCGGCCGCGCCCGCAACATCGGGCTCGACATGGCGACCGGCGACTACGTCTGGTTCTTCGACAGCGACGACTACGCGACCGAGGGCGCCGTCCGCGCCATCTGCGACCGGCTCGCCGAGACCCGCCCCGACGTGCTGGTCTTCGACTACGCCCGTGCCTACTGGAACGGCAAGGTCAAGCGCAGCATCATCAACGACCTGTTCCGCGAGCCCCCCGCGCCGGACGTGTTCACCCTGGCGGAGCGGCCGAGCGTCCTCGAGATGATGATGACGGCGTGGAACAAGGCGATCCGCCGCGAGTTCCTGCTCGACCTCGGGCTGCGCTTCAGCGGCGGCTACTACGAGGACGTCAACGTCACCTACCCGATCCTGATGGCCGCCGAGCGCCTGAGCCTGCTGGACCGGGTCTGCTACATCTACCGGCAGCGCCGCCGCGGAGCGATCACCAAGACCGCGAGCGCCAAGCACTTCGACGCGTTCGCGCAGTACGACCGCATCTTCGAGTTCATGGACGGGATGGGGGCGAAGGCCGACCCGTTCCGCACGCTGATGTTCAACCGGACGATCTGGCACCTGCTCGTCATCATCGAGCGGCCCGACCGCGTCCACGAGTCGGAGAAGGCGCGCTTCTTCGCGGAGATGTCGAAGACGTACAACAGGTACGAGCCGGCGGGGCACGTCCCCCCCGACGACAAGCCGTTCCTCGCCGACAAGCACCGCATGATCAAGGCGGGCGACCACCGGGGCTTCGAGCGGGTCCGCGCCGCCGAGGCCAAGGACAAGGCGCGGGGCCGGGGCGGGAAGGCCGCCAAGCTCCGCAGGCGCGGCGTGCTGCTGGGCAAGGAGCTCGCCAAGGAGCGCTACTACCAGATGCAGCGGCGCCTCCCGATCGAGGATGACCTCGCCGTCTTCGCCGCGTACTGGTACCGCGGGTACGCCTGCAATCCGGCGGCGATCTACGAGAAGGTCCGCGAGCTGGCCCCGGACGTCCGCCCGGTGTGGGTCGTCAAGCCCAGGGCCCGCAGGACGATGCCGGAGGGCGTCGACTACGTCGTCGCCGGCTCCGCCGAGTACTACCGGACGCTGGCCCGCGCGAAGTACTTCGTCAACAACGTCAACTTCCCCGACAACTACGTGAAGCGGCCGGGGCAGGTGCACATGATGACGCAGCACGGGACGCCGCTGAAGAAGATGGGCCTCGACCAGATGGAGTATCCGGTCGGCGCCAACGACATGGACTTCAAGGCCCTCATCGCCCGGTCGGACCGCTGGGACTACCTCGTCTCGTCCAACCCGCTGTCGACGGAGGCGTGGGAGCGCGGGTTCCCCTGCGACTACGAGATGCTGGAGATCGGCTACCCGCGCAACGACCGGCTCGTCGCCGCGGACGAGGACGAGCGCACCCGGCTGCGCGCGGAGCTCGGCGTCCCCGCCGGCGCGACCGCGATCCTGTACGCGCCGACGCACCGCGACTACCAGCGCCGCTACACCCCCATGTTCGACATCGGGCGGGTCGCGGAGGCGCTCGGCGAGGGGCACGTGCTGCTGCTGCGGGCGCACTACTACTACAAGATCAAGAACATGGCGGCGGACCTGGGCTGGCCGGAGGGCCGGGTCATCGACGTGTCCAGGCACCCGTCCGTCGAGGACCTCATGATCGCCTCGGACGCGCTGCTCACCGACTACTCCTCGGTGATGTTCGACTACGCCAACCTCGACCGGCCGATCGTGATCTACGCCAACGACTGGGAGACCTACCGGCTCACCCGCGGGGTCAACTTCGACCTGACGGCGACCCCTCCCGGCGTCGTCGCCGCGACCGAGGCCGAGCTGGTCGAGGCGTTCACGTCCGGGGCGGCGTGGGGCGACGCCGCCGCGAAGAACCGCGCGAACTTCAGGGCGCGTTTCTGCCCGTGGGACGACGGGCAGGCGGCCGAGCGCGCCGTGCGCCGCATGTTCCTCGGCGAGAAGATCCCGAACCCGCCGCAGTAGGCCCCGCGCCGGGCCCGCCGCGGCGCCGTCCGGCGCACACCCCCGTCACGCCGAAGGAGTGGGTCGCTTGCCCTCCAGCAGGATCAGCGTCGTCGTGCTCGCGCACGGAGCCGGAGAGTCGCTCGGCGGCACCCTCGCGTCGATCGCGGGCCAGTCGCACGCGGACCTGCGGGTCCTGGTGATGGACGACGGCGCGGGCGCCGCCGCCGGGGCCGTGCTGCCCGACGAGCGGTTCCGCGTCGTGCGGCGGGGCGCGCTCAGCCGGGGCGCGGCGCGCGGCCTCGGCGCCGCGGAGAGCGACGGCCACTTCCTGCTGTTCGTGGACGGCGGCGACGAGCTGCCGGCGGAGGCCCTCGCGTCGCTGGCCGCGGCGCTGGAGTCGTCCGGCTCCGACATCGCGCTCGGCCGCGAGGCCGTCCGCCGCGGGCCGGAGCGGGCGCCGGAGTGGCGGCCCGCCGAGCCGTCCCTCGCCCCGGCCACCGGCACGGACGTGCGGCGCACCCCCGGCCTCGTCCGCGAGCGCGGGGTCGGCGGGAAGCTGTTCCGGCGGTCGTTCTGGACGTCGCACGGGCTGGAGTTCCCCGACCTCGGCCGCTACGACGACCTGCTCCCGGCGGTGCGGGCGCTGCACCTCGCGGAGGGCGTGGACGTGCTGCCCGGCGTCGTCCTGCGCCGGCGGGGCGAGCGGTTCCCCGCCACCACGGAGGCGCAGGAGATCGCGGACGGGTTTGGCGCCGTCGCCCTCGCGGTCGCCTGGCTCGGCGAGCACGGCCACGCCCGGTCCCGGCGGCGGCTCCAGGCGCTCGCGGCGGCCGAGGAGCTGCGGGTGTTCCTGGACGCGCTGCCGGACCTGCCCGGCGACGAGCGCGAGCAGGTCGTCGCGCAGGCCGCCGCGTACGCGTCCGAGCTGCCCGCCAAGCTGCTCGCCGGCGTCCCGGCGCTGACCCGGCTGAAGTGGCATCTCGCCTCCGCCGGGCGCACGAGCGAGCTGGTGAAGGTGGTCCGGTACGAGCGGGGGAAGGCCTCGCCGTCGATCGTCCGCGACCCGCTGCGCCGGTACGTCGTCTACCCGTACTGGAAGGACGCCGAGGTCGGCGTCCCGCGCGAGGTGTACCGGGCCCGCGGCGAGCTGGGGATGCGGGGCCGGGTCCACGCGGTCGGCTGGGACGGCGACCGGCTCACCGTCACCGGCGAGGCCTACATCAACTCCGTCAGCATGCGGCGCCGCTGGACGTCGGTGAAGGCGATCACGCTGCGGTCCGGCGGCCGGAGGATCCTCGCACGGGCCCGGCAGGCGCCGGCGCCCGGGAAGCGGTCGGGCTGGTCCGGCTTCGCGTTCGCCCTCGACGCGGCTCGCCTCCGCGACCGCAGGAAATGGGTCGAGGGGGTCTGGTCGGTCGAGGCGTCGGTGCTCAACGCGGGCGTGTTCCGGCGGGGGCCGCTGCGCGGCGGCGGCTCCGGCAGCGGCGCGCATCCGCCCTACCGCTACGTCGCCGACGACGTGCGCGTCGTCCCGCGCATCGAGGACGGCCGCCTCGTCATCGAGGTCGAGCGGGTCCGGTCGGCGGCGGTCGCGCTGTCCTGGGACGGCGGCACGCTCGTCGTCGAGGTGAAGGCGGACGAGGCGCCGGACGGCCTGTCGCTGACGCTGGGCGACGACCGCGTCGACGTGCCGGTCACCGCGTCCGGCGGCCGGTACGTCGCCCGCGTCTCCCCGGAGTCCCTCGAAGGATCCCCGCCGCCGGAGGAGGAGATCGACGACACCCGCGACTGGACGGTCCGGGTCGCGGGCCGCCCCCTGGTGCTCGCCGAAGGGGTCGAGGACGTCCGGCGGACGTTCGGCCCGCTGGAGGTCGCCGCGGGCCGCGGGCCCGGCGGCTACCTGCGCGTCCGGCGCACCACGGCGCGGCTCTCCGTCGACGCCTGCGCCTGGCGGCCGGACGGGACCCTCGTCCTGACCGCTGCGCATCCCGCGCACGCCGGTGGCCAGATCGTGCTGCGCGGCCGATGGCACCGCAAGGAGTACGCGTTCGACCTCGTCCCCGATCCGGCGCTGGGGCGCCTGCGCGGGGAGATCCCGGTCGCGGCCGTGCCGGGCGTCGCGGGCGTCCTGCCGCTGCGGCCCGGCCGCTGGGACGTGCTGTTCCGGCCCCCGGGCGGGCGGGCGCTGACCGTCCGGCTGTCGGCGGAGGCGCAGGACGGCCTGCCCGGGCCGCTGGAGGTGGCACGGCGCGGCTACGCCCTGGAGGCGCGCGACGGGCTGCTCGCCGTGGCGGTGACGGGCGACGTGCCGCCGGAGGAGAAGAGCGCCGGCGCCAGGTACCGGGAGGAGGCGCGCCGCCGAGCCGACCGCGACGGGCTGCGCGACGCCGTCCTGTTCTCGTGCTTCAACGGGCGGCAGTACTCCGACAGCCCGAAGGCCGTCCACGAGGAGCTGATGCGCCGGGACTCCGGCCTGGAGCAGCTCTGGGTCGTCAACGACGCGCAGGTGGAGCTGCCGGACACGCTGCGGCCCGTCCGGCTGCACGGCAGGGAGTGGCACGAGGCGCTCGCCGCGTCCCGCTACATCGTGACGAACCACCGGCTGGGCGACGCGTTCCGGCGGCACCCGGACCAGGTCGTCCTGCAGACCTGGCACGGCACGCCGCTGAAGAAGATCGGCGGGGACATCAAGGAGGTGCACTTCGCCTACGCGCCGGGCATGAGGAAGGCGCTCCAGTCGCGCTCGAAGGACCCCGGGCCCTCCCTGCCCGAGTGGAGCCACCTGCTGTCCCCCAACCCGTTCAGCACGGAAATCTTCCGTCGCGCGTTCGCGTTCAAGGGGGAGATGCTGGAGGTCGGCTACCCCCGCAACGACCTGCTGTACAGCCCGGAGGCCGACGCGGTCGCCGCGCGGGTCCGGGCCCGGCTCGGCATCCCCGAGGGCAAGCGGGTCGTCCTGTACGCGCCGACGTGGCGGGACGACCAGTACTACAGCCGGGGCCGCTACCGGTTCGACATGCGGATCGACCTGGAGCGGGCCCGCGCCGCGCTCGGCGACGACCACGTCCTGCTGGTGCGGCTGCACACCAACGTGGTGGACGGCGTCCGCGAGGACGGCCACGGCTTCGTCCGCGACGTCTCGGCCTATCCCGACATCACCGAGCTGTACCTGATCTCCGACGTGCTGATCAGCGACTACTCGTCGGTGATGTTCGACTACGCCAACACCGGCCGGCCCATGCTGTTCTTCACCTACGACCTCGCCGACTACCGTGACCGGCTGCGCGGCTTCTACTTCGACTTCGAGGCCGAGTCCCCGGGGCCGCTCGTGGAGACCTCCGACGACCTCATCGAGGCGGTCCGCGACGCGGAGTCCGCCATGGACGGCTATCGCGACCGCTACAAGGACTTCGTCGCGCGTTTCTGCCCTCTCGACGACGGGCATGCCGCCTCCCGTGCCGTCGACCGCGTCTTCGGCGCGGACGGCACAGTCCGGTAAGCGTCATCGGGGAAGGCGACTGGGCCGTGACCACGATTCCCGACCGTTGTGAGAAGTCGGACGCCCGCGGGGTGGCCGACCATTGCAGGGTCGGCGCGGACGACGCCCTGCGCATCCGCTGGCCCCGGCCGGCGGCGGAAGGCGAGCGGATCGTCCTGCGCCACGAGAGGTCCGGGGAGGTCCGCGCCGGGCCGCTCTCGGACGACCGGCGCTCCGCCGTCCTCACGGTCGCGGGGCTGGCGCCCGGCAGGTGGGATGTCCTGCTCGGCGCGGACCACCCCCTGGTGACCGACGATCCCGGGTTCTCCTTCGACGGCCTGCGCGAGTACGCCGGACGGGCACGGGACCGGGCCGTCCGCGTCGTGCGGCTGCCGGACGGGCGGGCCGTGCTCGACGTCCGCGAGGTCGTCCCGCACGCCGAGGTCGAGGAGGTGCACCCGCTCGACGGCGAGATCGGGATCACCGGATGGCCGGCCTACGCCGGGCCGCGCCCGGGCGGGGCCGCCCGGCTGGTCGCGGTCGCGCGCGAGGGCGGCGGCAGGGAGACGTGGAGCGCCCGGCTCGACGGGACCGCGTTCGACGCCCGCCTGGACGTCCGCGCGTTCACCCGGTGGGAGCCTTCCCTGTGGGACCTCTGGCTCGACGCGGGCGACGTCCACGCCCGCCTCGCCACGTTCCTCGACGACGCGCCCTGGTCGACGTCCGGCCGGGCGCGAAGGCCGCGTGGCCGCACGCCGCGCGCGCCGGGCGGCTCATGGACGAGCCGAGCCGGATGGTCCATCCCGAGGAGCGCAGCTTCTCCAAGTACTCCGCCTGGACGGACGAGAGACTCGCCCGCTTCCTGCGCCGGCCGCGCACGGACGTGCTGGTCACCACCCGCGCCGGGCTCAACCTGATGGCGGCGCGGCTGGCGCCGGCCGAGGTCGTCGTGGTCGGGCAGGAGCACCTCCAGCTCGGCATCAACGACGCCGGGATCCTCGCCGAGATCGAGGAGGGGTACCCGCGGCTGGACGCCCTCACCTGCCTGACGGCCGCCGACACCGCGGACTACGAGCGCCTGCTGCCCGCCGGCTCGTGCCCCGTCCACACGATCGGCAACGGGCTGCCCCCTCGGGTGCATCCGCGGTCGCGGCAGGAGAACCGGGTGGTCGTGGCGGCGGGCCGGATCGTCTGGATCAAGGGGTTCGACCTGCTGCTGGACGCGTTCGCGAAGGTCGTGGAGAAGCATCCGCGGTGGCGGCTGCGCGTCCACGGTGAGGGGCCGCGCCGCGAGGAGATGCGCCGCCGGGCCACGCGCCTCGGCCTCTACAACCACGTGCGGATGCTGGAGCCGGCCCGCGACATGGAGGGCGAGCTGGCCAAGGCGTCCGTCCTCGCGCTGCCCTCGCGCGCCGAGCCGTTCGGCATGACGATCATCGAGGCGTTCGCGTGCGGGCTGCCGGTGGTCGCCTTCGACTGCCCGCACGGGCCCCGCGAGATCATCACCGACGGGGCGGACGGGCTGCTCGTCCCGCCCGGGGACTCCGGCGCGCTCGCCGAGACGCTGATCCGGCTGATCGACGACGAGGAGCTGAGGCGCGCGATGGCGGCGAACGCCGTCGCGTCGGCCGAGCGGTTCGCCGTGTCCGCCGTCGCCGCGCGCTGGGAGCGGATGCTCGCCGGGCTGCTCGCCGCCCCGCGCCGCGACACCGGGCGGCGCTAGCCGGACTCGGCTTCGATCTTCGCCCGGGCCGGCCGGGACTCCTTCCGCGGCGCGGGCACGCGCGGCGGGCGGCGCGGCGGGAACAGCGCCAGCCCGAGCGCGACGCACGCGAACGGGACGGCGGGCATGACGTAGCGGTAGTCGAAGTCGGCGGTCGCGGCGGGGATCACCAGCAGCGCCAGGCTCGTCCCCCACGGGAGCAGCGCGCCCGCCGTCCAGTGCCGGACGGGCCGGGCGAGGCGCCACCGCCCGTTCGACCGCGCGTGGGGGACGGCCCCGGCGAGCCCGCCGAGGAGCAGGACGCCGAGGATCGTGCCGGGCATGACCAGGTGGTCCTGGTAAGCGAGGACGACCCCCGACCACGGCCGCACGACCCGGGTCTCGCCGTCGCCGCCGTACCGCCCGGCGAGGCGCGCCTGCCTGTCGCTCCACGCCTCGCCCTCGGGGAACTCGTACTGGAGCCACGTCCACGGCGTGGGGTACGGCTGCCGTCGCCAGGCGAACGCCCGCAGGGTGTCGCGGACGACGACCTCCGCGTAGCCGGCGGGCTGCGCCTTGATCGCGGCCCAGGCGAACTCGCCCGCGAGCCGGTTGCCCTCCTCGCCGTAGACCCAGCCCGGGATGCGGCGGAACGGGGAGTCGGGCGTCCACATGACCGAGAACGACCGGGAGATCCGGGGGTCGCTCCGCTTCGGGCACATGATCGCCAGCTCGGGCCGGGGCCTGATCACCCGGCAGTCGGCGAACGCGGCCGTGCGCCCGTACAGGAACACCTGGTCGGCCTTGGCGAGCTTGTACTGGCCGTACTCCGCGTGGAACCAGACCATGTAGCCGGCGACGGGCAGGACGAAGGCGAGGGCCGCCGCCGCGCAGGCCGTCCGGCCCGCCCTCCTGACGAGCATCGCGAGGAGGACCAGCGCGATCAGCGGCAGTCCCGCCGTCCGGGTGAGCGTCGCGCACGCCGTGAGCACCCCGGCCAGGGCGCCGAGCCACCAGGCCGGCCGGCGACGCCACAGCACGGCCGCCACCGCCGCGAGCAGCAGGAACGCGAACAGCGAGTCCGACATGAGCATGTGCTCAAGGGCGATCTGGTGCGCGGGGATCAGCACCGGGACGGTCAGCAGCGCCGCGGTCGCGCCGGGCAGCCACACCCGCCACGGCTTCCCGTCCTCGACGGGCAGGGCCGCCCGTCCCGCACGCCAGACCAGGGCGTAGACCAGCACACCGGTCAGCACCCCGACGGCGTGCTGCACGGAGACCATCAGGCCGAAACTGTGGAAGGGCTTGAGCAGCCACAGCAAGATCGGATATCCACTGGGACGCGTCGGGTCCGGCCGGAACGCGACCGCGGCCTCCAGGTACCCGGGCGAGTCACCGAACCACAGGGGAGCCGGATAGGCGAGGACGGCGACGGCCCGGATCCAGACCGCGACGGCGAGGACTCCGGCGAACGGCAGGTGGGGAGCGAGGGGACGCACGCGCATTCTGCGTCCCTTACCCGCGGCGCTGATCGTCATGTGACCGGACGATCACGATCCGGGAGATCCCCGGTGACCGGAACCGGACAGCCGATACGATCAGACCGCTCCGCGAACGAAAGGAACCCCATGGCGAACTTCACGCTCGACGACGTTCGGCAACGGACGTACAAGGCGCGTGACGCCTGGTGGACCGTGCTGCTGGTCGACCCGCTGGCCGCCAGGCTCGTCAAGTTCACGGCGAACAGGACGCGCGTGACGCCGAACCAGCTCACCGTCGGCGCGCTCGTCCTCGGCCTCGCCGCCGGCGCCTGCTTCGCCGTCGCGTCCTGGCCGTGGCTGCTCGCCGGCGCGCTGCTGTACCACCTGTCGTTCACCCTCGACTGCATGGACGGCAAGGTCGCCCGGCTGAAGGGCACCGGCTCGGTGTTCGGCGCCTGGCTCGACTACATCTTCGACCGCGTCCGCGTCCTGGCCTGCGCGATCGCCCTGATGGCCGGCCAGTACGCCGCCACCGGCAACGTCGCCTACGTCTGGACGGCGCTCGCCGTCGTCTTCCTCGACATGCTGCGCTACATGGACGCGCTGGAGATCTACAAGGTCCGCTCGCAGATGCGGACCACCCTCAGCGCGGCCCGCGAGGAGGCCCAGGCGCTCGAACTCGCGGCCCGCCGCGCCAACGGCGACCTGGTGGAGGCCGACGAGGACCTGCGCTCCGCGGAGGCGCTCACCGAGGACCCCGAGGCCGACGCGGAGAACCGCGTCGTCGGCGACGACCCCAACGCCGCCGTCCTCCAGGCGGGCTTCAACCAGCGCTTCCCCTGGTACGCCCGCATCCGCAACGTCCTGATGGCGGGCCGCATCCGCCCCCACCTGATCAGCGGCATCGAGTTCCAGATGGGCGTGTTCATCGTCGCCCCGATCGCCGCCGCCATCGTGCCGGGCGCCATCATCCCCGTGGTGGTCCTCAGCGGCGTCGGCCTGCTGGCCTTCGAGCTGATCATCATCTACAAGTTCTGGCTCTCCAGCCGGGACTACAGCCGCAGCCTCGCCAAGCTCAACGCCAAGATCGAGTCCCACCGCGCCGAGCTTCCCGCCGAGCCCGCCCAGGCCGGCGCGGTCGTCGGCAGCTCCGGCTGACCCGTACCACCGGAGAGGTCCCCGCGGCGCCGCCGCGGGGACTTTCTCTCTGGACGGCCCCTCCCGGGCCGTCCTTCACCCGGCGCGACGGCCCGTCGCGGAGGGAGCGGCCTAGCCGGTGAGGAGGTCCGTCCACTGGCGGCAGACCTCGTCCAGGCCGTAGGCGGCCTTCACCTGGGCGCGGGCCTGCTCGGCGTCGTCCTGCCAGCGGCCCAGCGAGACCGTGGTGGCGATGGACGCGGCCATGGCGGAGGTGTCGTCGTGGATCCAGCGGCGCTGGTAGATGGTCTCGGCGCCGGGCCAGGGCAGCAGGGCCGGGACGGCGCCCGAGGCCATGCCCTCGGCCGGCGCGAGATGGAAGCTCTCGTCGTCGCTCGTGGACAGCACCCAGCCGATGCGGCGCAGCCAGGAGGCCACGTCGCGCCCGTAGGAGTCGAAGACGACGCCGCCCGAGAGGAGGCGGGAGCGCCGGATGCGGCGGAAGACCTCCTCGTAGTGGGCTCGCTCCTCGTCCTTCTGCCAGATCCACCAGTACTCCCAGGGGAGCTTGGACTTGACGAAGAGGGTGAAGCGCGGGTCGTCGCGGCGGAGCTCCTCGACCACGTCGAGGGCCAGGTCCAGGCGCTTGCGGGACGGGGCGATGCCGATCATCCCGAGGTGGTGCTCGGCGCCGGGGAGCTTCGCGCGGTCGAGCTGCGCGTCGTCCACCCAGTTCGGGACCGTGACGACCTTCTCGGCGGGCCAGCCGGTGATCTCGCGGGTCAGCGCGTCGTAGTGGGGGCTGACGCAGACGACCCGGTCGACGGCGCCGATGTCGAGCTGCTTCGGCCAGCCCGCGTACAGCTCGAACCGGTGCAGGCGCACGACGAGGCGCTGGTCCGGGCGCTTGCGCCGGGCGAACCAGAGGGCGTTCGGGCCGCACCACTCGCAGACGATGACGTCCGCCCAGTCGACCAGGGCCTGGCTGCGCTCCTCGTCGTGGGCCTTCAGCGCGGCCCAGTGGTCGACGCGGACCTCCAGGTCGGAACGGGAGCGCAGGTAGTCCAGCAGGCGGGAGAAGAACTTCAGGTCGTGGCCCGCCACCCCGACGCGCAGGCGGCGCCCCTTCACGGCGAGGACCTTCTCGGAGGGCTCCGGGAACGCCTGCGCCAGGTAGCCGCGCAGGCGGGCGGCGGCCGCGTCGAGGGTGAACTCCGCCGCCGCCGCGCGGCAGCGGTCCGCGGCGAGCGTGAAGATCTCCGGGTTCTTGCCGATGAGCGTCAGGGCGTCGAGCACGTCGTCCTCGGTGGCCGCGAACAGCGGGTAGTCGGTCCCGAGGAGCCGTTCGTGCATCGGGGTGCGGTTGAGGACGACCGGGACGCCGAGCGTCCCGCACTCCAGCACCTTCGTGGACAGTTCGAGGCTGGCGTCCATGGAGGCGTCGCGCCAGGACAGGCCCACGTCGCCGGCGGCGGTGAGGCGCATCGCCTCGGCCCGCGGGTGGCCGCCGTGCCAGACGACGCCCTCGCCCGTCTCCAGCGCGGTCCTCATCCGGGACGCGAAGCCGGGATCGGACGGATCATCGTGGATCTTGTCCCCGACCATGTGCAGTTCGGCGTCCACGCCGCGCATGGCCAGCAGGCGCGGGAGGGACGTCATCTCGTAGGTGTTCCACCGGGGCGCGAACTTGCCGGTGTAGACGAGGCGCAGCGGGCCGTTGGAGGGGCCGGGGCCGCGCGTCTCCAGGCCGTCCGGGAGCACGACGACCGGCGGGAACAGCACGCTCTTGCCGGCCGTCGCCGGGACGGCGCTCTCCAGGAACCCGCGCAGCTCCTCGGTCTGGCAGAGCAGGACGCGGGAGGCGTCGGCGATCCGGCGCAGGTCGCCCTTGGCGGAGGCGGTGAACTCCGCGGCCGACTGCGGGACGTCGGTGAGGTACGTCCAGAGCCGCCCGGCCATCGGCCCGGCGGCGAGCTTGCCCGCGAGGATGCGGCCGCGCACCACGACGAGGTCGTGCGGGTCCTCCTCGTCGACGCGGGCGAGCACCCCGGCGGCCTGCCGCGCGGCCATGCCGGCGGGGCCCTCGAACAGTCCCTCGGCGTGCGGGCTGCGGACGGTGACGCCGGGCAGGGCGCGCAGCGGGTCGACGAGCCGGCCCGTCCGGACGGGCGCCTTGAGGACCAGGGTCACCTCGCAGCCGGCGCGGGCCAGGGCCTGCACCATGCCCTGGGCCCAGATGGCCGACCCGTCGATGATGTTGAGGTCGACGTCGCCGTAGACGAGGGCACGTGGTCGCACGGTGGTTCCTTTCAACGGGCCGGACTCGTGGTGGCACCGCTCGTCGCGGCGGGGCCCCCACCGGCTTCCGGCGACGGCGCCGGGTCGAGGAGGCGGACGAGCCCGGCGGGCGCGGTGGCGGTCGCGTCCCAGTGCAGGGACGCCAGGGTGGCGGGCGGCGCCTCGCCCCACAGGACGAGCGGGAGCGAGCGGGCCGCGGCGATCCGGCGGATCTCGTGCAGCGCCAGATCGCGGTCGTACATGCCGGGGACGCCCAGGTAGGCCCACGGCCCGCCGGGCTCGCCGGCCGCCGCGTCCACCACGAGCGCGTCCACGTCGGCGGTCTCGAGGGCGATCGCGGCGTCGTGCGGGTAGAGGGCGACGACCCTGGCGTGCCCGGCGAGGACGGCGGCCGTGCCGGGCGCGAGCACCCCCGCGATGATCGGTACGTCGCAGGGCCCCGCGACGAGCAGCCGGTCCTCGGGCCGCTCGACGCGGTCGGGCTGGACGCCGCCGCCGGTCGCGCGCGCCGCGGCCGAGACCGGGGCGCTGCGCTTGCGCCAGAGCCGGTACAGCTCCCGCGGCAGCCGCTTGCCGCGCCTGGGGTTGCGCGCCGCGCCCGCGACCAGCCGCCCGAACTGGACGGCCGTCGAGGCCTCCAGGGCCGCGAGCCGCTTCTCCATCTCGTCCAGGCGCGCCTCCCGCTCGCGCAGCGTGGACTTCAGCCGCCCGAGCTGCTGGTAGGCCTTGGCGTTCTTGTCCTCGTCACTCACCCAGGAACTCCATGATCACTTCGGCGATGCGGGGGCCGGCGTGGCCGTCCCACAGCGGGGGCCTGCGCTCGCCCGGCCCGCCCGCGGCCGCCGCTCCCCCTTCCAGGCACTTGCGGACCCCCGGCACCAGCTCCTCGAACGTGACGAGCCGGTTCGTGCCGTGGGTGATCGTGATCGGCCGCTCGGTGTTGGGGCGGACGGTCAGGCACGGCACCCCGAGGATCGTCGTCTCCTCCTGGAGGCCCCCCGAGTCCGTGACGACCGCCGCCGCCCCCCGGACGGCCGCGATGAAGTCGATGTACCCGAGCGGCTCCAGGATGTGCACGCGGTCGTGCTCGTCCAGCCCGGCGGCCAGCAGGTTCGCCCGCCCGCGCGGGTGGACGGGGATGACCAGGTCGGCGAGGTCGGCGACGCCGTGCAGGCGCCGGACGAGGGCCGCGGCCGTCTCCGGCGCGTCGACGTTCGCGGGCCGGTGCATGGTCGCGAGGACGTAGCGCTCCGGCAGCCCGTGCGCCGCCCGCACGGCGGCCGTGTCGAACTGGTCCAGGTTGGCCAGCAGCGTGTCGATCATCGGGTTGCCGACCAGGTGCGCCCGCTCCACCGCGACGCCCTCCGCGGCCAGGTGGCCGATCCCCTCCGGGCTCGTGACCAGGCACAGCGCGGAGAGCTGGTCGGTGATCCTGCGGTTGACCTCCTCCGGCATCGTCATGTCGAAGCTGCGCAGCCCGGCCTCCACATGGGCGACCGGGATGTGCAGCTTGGCCGCGACGAGGGCGGCGGCGATCGTCGAGTTCACGTCGCCGTACACGATGACGAGCGCGGGTGAACGACCCGTGAACTCCTTCTCCAGCCCGATCATGAGCGCGGCGGTCTGCTCGGCGTGGCCGCCCGAGCCGACGCCGAGGTTGACGTCGGGCTCGGGAAGCCCGAGCTGGTCGAAGAAGATCTCCGACATCCGCGCGTCGTAGTGCTGGCCGGTGTGGATCACCGCCTGCTCGGCGCCCGCCGCGGCGAGCGCCGAAATCACCGGCGCCGCCTTGACGAAGTTGGGCCTCGCCCCGAGGACGTGCACGATGGGTGCCAACACAATTTCCCTTCTGTTCATCGGGGTTCCCTACCGTCCGGCCTGTGGCCGACGAACCCGTGAAGAAAACCGTCTACCTGGCCGGACTCGCCTGGCGGCAGCTCCGCGACGACCCCGGGAGGGCGTCGCGGCTCGCCGTGCGGCTGGCCGCCCGGACCCCGCTCGGCGCCCGGCTGCGGCGCTCCCGCCTCGTCGTGCCGAAGCCCCGGGACGTGGGACGCGAGACGCGGGACCTGCGGCTCCTGCTCGCCGAACCCGCGCCCACGCGTGCGCGACGGGCCGTCCAGGGCACGACCGTCCTGCAGTTCGTGACCAACGCCCTGCCGCGCACGAACGCGGGGTACACCGTCCGGACGCACCGGATCGCCCTCGCCCAGCGCGAGATGGGGCTCGATCCCCACATCGTGACCCGGCTCGGATACCCGCTCAGCCAGGGCATCGCCGACGGGCGGGCCCGCGTGGACGTGGACGGCGTCCCCTACCACCGGCTGCTGCCGTGGTTCCCGCGGACGGATCCGCGCGACACCGTGGTGAAGAGCGCCGACCTCGCCGGACGGCTGGTCGAGGAGCTGAGGCCGTCCGTCCTGCACGCGGTCAGCAACCACCTGAACGCGGCCGTCGCGCTGGAGCTCGGACGCCGCCACGGCGTCCCGGTCGTGTACGAGGTGCGCGGCTTCCTGGAGGACTCCTGGCTGTCCCGCGACCCCGCGCACAGCGAGGACGACGAGTTCTACCGGCTGACCCGCGAGCTGGAGACCCGCCGGATGGCCGAGGCGGACGCGGTCGTGACGCTCGGCGAGGCGATGCGCGCGGAGATCGCCTCCCGCGGCGTCCCCGCGGAGAAGATCTTCACGGTGCCGAACGGGGTGGACGAGGCGTTCCTCGCGCCGCTCCCGGACGGTTCCGGCCTGCGCGAGCGGCTCGGGATCGACCGCGGCGCCACCGTCGCCGGCCTGACGTCGTCGTTCTACGGCTACGAGGGCATCGACACGCTCATCGACGCCGCCGCCCTGCTGCGCGAGCGGGGCGTTCCGGTCACCCTCCTGCTGGTCGGGGACGGCCCCGAGCGCGGCGCGCTCGAACGGCGCGCGGCCGAACGCGGCGTCCACGCCGTGTTCACCGGCCGGGTGCCGATGGAGTCCGTTCGCCAGTACCACGCCGTCCTCGATGTCTTCGCGGTTCCGCGCCGGGCGGACCGGGTGTGCCAGTTGGTGACGCCTCTGAAACCGATCGAGGCCATGGCGGGGGGAATCCCCGTTATAGCCAGTGATGTCAAGGCTCTTCGCGAAATCGTGGAACCGGGCGTGACGGGGGCGTTAACAGTTCCGGAAGACCCGGAAGCCTGGGCGAATTGCCTGGAAGATCTGGCTTACAGTCCCGAAAGGAGACAGAAAATCGGGCGGTCGGCCCGTGAATGGGTCGCGGCGGAACGGACCTGGCGCGCCGTGACGGCCGGATACCGGGCCGCCTATCGCTTCCCGACACGCCAGAGCACATAGATCGAAGGGGGCTGCCGCGTGGATCTCGTGGTCATCGGACTCGGATACGTGGGGCTGCCGCTCGTGCGGGAGGCCTGCCGGGCCGGCCTGCGGGCCGGCGGGCTCGACCGGGACGCGCGCGTGGTCGCCGGCCTCAAGGCCGGGATGTCGCACGTCGACGACGTGTCGGCGGACGAGGTCGAGCACATGCTGCGGGCGGGGTTCGCCCCGAGCCTGCACGAGGACGTCCTGGACGGCGCCCGCACCGTGGTCATCTGCGTCCCGACGCCGCTCTCGCCGGAGGGCGGACCGGACCTGACCGCGGTGCGCGGCGCGGCCGAGACCGTCGCCCGCCACCTGGAGCCCGGGACGCTCGTGGTGCTGGAGTCCACCACCTACCCGGGCACGACCGAGGAGGTCGTGCGGCCGATCCTGGAGACGTCCGGCCTGGTCGCCGGGGAGGAGTTCCACCTGGCGTTCTCGCCGGAGCGGATCGACCCCGGCAACCCGGTCTACGGCGTCCGCAACACCCCGAAGATCGTCGGCGGGCTGACCCCGGCCTGCGCGTCGGCGGCCTCGGCGTTCTACGGCAAGTTCGTCGACCGGGTCGTGGAGGCCAAGGGGACGCGCGAGGCCGAGATGGCCAAGCTGCTGGAGAACACCTACCGGCACGTCAACATCGCGCTGGTCAACGAGATGGCGGTGTTCTGCAACGAGCTCGGCATCGACCTGTGGGACGCCATCGACTGCGCGGCCACCAAGCCCTTCGGGTTCCAGGCGTTCCGGCCGGGGCCGGGCGTCGGCGGGCACTGCATCCCGATCGACCCGAACTACCTGTCCTACAAGGTCCGCTCGCTGGGCTACCCGTTCCGGTTCGTGGAGCTGGCCCAGGAGATCAACGACCGGATGCCCCGGTACGTCGCGGAACGCGCCCAGCAGCTGCTCAACCGGGAGGGACGCGCGCTCAAGGGCGCCAGGGTCCTGCTGCTCGGCGTCACCTACAAGGCCGACATCGCCGACCAGCGCGAGTCGCCGGCCCGGCCGGTGGCGCGGCGGCTGGCCCGCCTCGGCGCCGACCTGTCGTTCCACGACCCGTTCGTCACCCTGTGGGAGGTGGACGGCGAGCCGGTGCCGTCCGCCGGGGACGACCTGGCCGCCGCCCTGGAGGCGTCGGACCTGGCGATCGTGCTGGCCGACCACGCCGCCTACGACGCGGCGACCCTGGCGCGGCACGCCCGGCTGCTGTTCGACACCCGCGGCCGGACGCGCAACGTCCAGCAGGACACCGTCGAGCTCCTGTGACCGGCGGGCGCATTTCGGTGGCGGGCTTCTTTGACAGGGCTTTTCCCATCGGCGGGTTCCGCGTGACCGGCGGCCTTCCCTTTCGTTCGGGGAAGAGTAGCCCGGCAGCGTCCACGCCCCGGACAGCGGGAATTCATCGGCAATTTCCATCGGCACCCGAGACTCGCCGGTGATGGACGAATCGGACGTTGCGGAGTGAGTGTGATGCGGGTCTGCGTTTGCACGGTCGTGCACCACCCCGAAGACGCGCGCATTCTGCACCGGCAGATACGCGCCCTGCTCGACGCCGGCCACGAGGTCACCTACATCGCCCCTTTCCGGGCGTGCAACGCGACCCCGTGGCGCCAGATCAGCCCGGTGGACGTCCCGCGGGCCACCGGACGGCGCCGGGTCCGGGCCCTGCGCGCCGCCCACCGCGCGCTCGCCGAGCACGCCGCGTACGCCGACGTGGTCCTCCTGCACGACCCCGAGCTGCTGGTGTCGCTCCCGAGCGAACTCCAGGGCCGCACGGTCGTCTGGGACGTCCACGAGGACACCGCCGCGGCCCTGTCCGCCAAGGGCTGGGTGCCGGGGCCGGCCCGCCCCCTCCTGCGCCCGGCCGTGCGCCGCCTGGAGCGGCGCACCGAGCGGCGGCACCGGCTGCTGCTCGCCGAGGAGGGCTACCGGGACCGGTTCCGCGAGGACCACCCGGTCGTGCCCAACACCACCTACGTGTCCGACCTGCCGCCCGGACCGCCGGACGGCCGCCGCGCCGTCTACGTCGGGCAGCTCTCGCGGGCCCGCGGCGCCCTCGACATGATCGAGATGGCCCGGACGCTGGCCGCCGAGGGCGTGCTGGTGGAGCTGATCGGCGCGGCCGACGCCGACGTCCGGGACGCCCTGCGCGCGGCGCAGCGCGAGGGGATCGTGCGCTGGTACGGGTTCGTCCCGAACGACCGGGCGCTGCGCATCGCCGAGGGCGCGATGGCCGGGCTCGCGCTGCTGCACGACGAGCCGAACTACCGGCACTCCATGCCGACGAAGGTCGTCGAGTACATGGCCCGCGGCATCCCGGTGATCAGCACGCCGAACCCGCCGGCCGTGGGCATCGTGGAGCCCGCCGAGTGCGGGGTGATCGTCCCGTTCGGCGCCCCGGAGGCCGCCGCCAAGGCGGTCCTGCGGCTGCGGGACGACCCCGTCCTGCGCGCCGCGTTCGGCCGGCGCGGCTACGAGGCCGCCCGGGAGCGGTTCCACTGGCCCGTCCACGCCGAACGCTTCGTCGCCCAACTGGAGGCGTGGGCGGGCCGCTCCCCCACGGCCGTCGCGGAACCCGAGGCCGAGCCCGTCCCCGAGTTCTGAGCCGCCCGGCGGGGACGGGCGGCGGGCCCGGTCAGGACGGGGCCTCGGACAGGTGGCGCAGGCGGTAGGCGACGGACCGGGCCAGGCGGGCGGCGGCTCCCGGCGGGCGGTTCGCCTCGACCATCACCACGCACCGGCCGACCCGCAGCGCGATCATCCCGGCGGTCGGGCCGATCTCGTAGGCCTCGTCGCCCCCGATGTCGCGCCGCCGCCGGGCCTGCGCCTGCGCGGCCTGCAGCGACTCCAGCATCCGCGACGCCGCCGCGTCGGTGTCGGCCACCCAGCGGACGCTCACCGTGAGGCCGGTGACGGCGGCCTCCGGGCCGTCGTCGCGCTCCGGGCCGCCCTCCCGCGGCCCGGCGGAGGGATCTGGCGTGGCCGAGCCCGTCGCGCTCGGCTTGGGCGACGGCGACACACGCGCGCCGGACCCGGCCGGGTCGCGCCTGCCGCCGCGCGGCGTGTACGTGCAGGACACCGGGTGCGGAAGGCGCACCGACCCGGCCGACGCGCGGCGCGGCCCGGTGACGTAGCCGGTCAGGCGCGCCGCGGCCAGATCGGGCTTCCTGAGCAGGGAGCACGCGTCCGGCCAGTCCTTCGCCGGCACGCCGCCGAGTTCCGGCGGCCCGGTGCCGGCGAGCCCGCCGCGCAGGGCGACCAGCCGCGGGGGGGCCGCCGGGCCGCGGGGGC
>NZ_JBEUPA010000093.1:0-33564 GCF_040492065.1 Actinomadura sp. NPDC000929
GCCGGGCAGGGCTAGCCCGCGGCCCGTCAGGCGAAGAGGGTGTCGCCCCAGTAACCGCCCTTGCGGACGCCGGGCGGGAGCCGCGGCTGCGGCCGGCGAGCTTGTCGGCGATCGTGCGCAGCTCCTTGGCCGCCCCGGCGTCGGGGTCGGAGAGCACCAGCGGGACGCCGTTGTCGCCGCCCTCGCGCAGGCGCGGGTCGATCTGCACCTGGCCGAGCATGGGGACGCGGGTCCCGAGCGTCTTCGTCAGCGCGTCCGCGACCGTCTGGCCGCCGCCCTCGCCGAAGATGTGCTGCTGCTCACCGCAGTGCGGGCACGACAGGTAGGACATGTTCTCGATCACACCGACGACCTGCTGGTGGGTCTGCGCGGCGATCGCGCCCGCCCGCTCGGCCACCTCGGCGGCGGCCTGCTGCGGGGTGGTGACGACGAGGATCTCCGCGGACGGCAGCAGCTGCGCGACGGAGATCGCGATGTCGCCGGTGCCGGGCGGCAGGTCCATCAGCAGGATGTCGAGGTCGCCCCAGTACACGTCCGCGAGGAACTGCTGGAGCGCGCGGTGGAGCATCGGCCCCCGCCACACGACCGGCTGGTTCCCGGCGGTGAACATGCCGACGGAGATCACCTTCACGTCGTGCGCGGTCGGCGGCATGATCATGTCTTCGACCTTGGTGGGCGGGGCGTCCACGCCCAGCATCCGCGGCACCGAGTGGCCGTAGATGTCGGCGTCCACGACGCCGACCTTGCGGCCCTGCGCGGCCAGCGCGGCGGCGAGGTTCACCGTCACCGACGACTTGCCGACGCCGCCCTTGCCGCTCGCCACCGCGTACACCTTGGTCAGCGAGTTCGGCCGGGCGAACGGGATCTCCTTGGCGGGCTGCCCGCCGCGCAGCTTGGTCTGCAGGTCCTTGCGCTGCTCCTCGCTCATCACGTCGAGGTCGACGACCACCGAGGACACGCCGTCGAGCTTGGACACGGCCTCCGTGACGTTCCTGGTGATGGTGTCCTTCATCGGACACCCGGCCACGGTCAGGTAGACGCCGACGCGGACGGCGCCGTCCGCGTCGATGTCGATGCTCTTGACCATGTCGAGCTCGGTGATGGGCTTGCGGATCTCGGGATCGAGCACCGTGGCGAGAGCCGCGTTCACCCGCTCGTTCGTCAGAAGGGAGGCCATGCGTCCATGGTATGAACCCGACGCGCCAACCTGCTAATCAGGGTGTCGGTCCTCACACGCGGCGTGCACCCGGCCTGCGCGTCCGCCGCGCGGACGGCACGCCCGTCCTACCATCGGTCCGTGACCACCGACCTCGCCTCGGCCGCCGCCGAGCTGATCGTGTGGCGGACCATGCTGCGCGCCCAGGCGCAGATCTCCCGCCGGCTGCAGGCCGACCTGACGGCCCGCCACGACCTCGCGCTCGGGGCCTACGAGGTCCTCGTGCACCTCGGCGAGGCGCCGGACGGGCGGCTGCGGATGAACGACCTCGCCGACCGCGTGCTGCTGTCGCGCAGCGGCCTGACGCGGCTGGTCGACCGGCTCCAGCGGGACGGGCTGGTGGCCCGGCAGTCCTGCCCGAGCGACGCGCGCGGCCTGTTCGCCGTCCTGACCGCCGAGGGACGGGCCCGGCTCGCCGAGGCCGCGCCCACCTACCGGCAGGGCGTCCGCGACCACATCCTGAGCCGGCTGGACGAGCCCGACCTGCGCGCCCTCGGCCACCTCCTCGACAGGCTCGCCGACGAGGGGGCCTAGGGGACGGGCTTCTTGGCGTCCATCTCCCTGAGCATCTGCTGGAGCTCCGAGCGCAGGAAGTCGCGGGTGGCGACCTCGCTCATCGCGACCCGCAGCCCAGCGATCTCGCGCGTGAGGTACTCGGTGTCGGCGATGCTGCGCTCGTTGCGCGACCGGTCCTGCTCGTACTGGACCCGGTCCCGGTCGTCCTGCCTGTTCTGGGCGAGCAGGATCAGCGGCGCCGCGTAGGAGGCCTGCAGCGACAGGATCAGCGTCAGGAAGATGAAGGGGTACGGGTCCCACCTCAACCACGACGGCACGAGGAGGTTCCACCCGATCCACACGGTGACGAACACCGTCATGTACACGAGGAACCGGGCCGTCCCCAGGAACCGCGCGATCCGCTCCGACAGCCGCCCGAACGACTCGGGATCGTAGGAGGGGCGCGGCAGCAGCGTCCGGCGGAGCTCCCTCGGCTGGTCCAGGCGCGAGGCCATCTGGCGTGTCGTCGTCATGTCGTCCCCCGGAGAGCCTCTTCCTCGGGATCGGCGGTCTCCTCGGCGGTCGCCTCCATCGCGGCCTCCCGCCAGTCCTCGGGCAGCAGATGGTCGAGGACGTCGTCGATCGTCACCGAGCCCAGCAGGTGCCCGTTCTCGTCCACGACCGCGCCCGCGACCAGGTTGTAGGTGGCCAGGAACATCGCGACGGCCTCCAGCGACATGGTGGGGCGCAGCGGGTCGAGCTCGGTGTCGACGATCCCGCTGACCAGCGTCGGCGGCGGCTCGCGCAGCAGCTTCTGGAAGTGCACCGTGCCGAGGTAGCGGCCGGTCGGCGTCGCGGTCGGGGCCCGGCACACGTACACCTGGGCGGCGAGGGCCGGGTTCAGGTCGGGACGGCGGATCAGCGCGAGCGCCTCGGCGACCGTGGCGTCCGGCGGGACGATGACCGGATCGGTCGTCATCAGGCCGCCCGCGGACTGGTCGGGGTAGGTGAGCAGCCGCCGGACGGGGGCCGCGTCGCGCGGCTCCATCAGCGTCAGGAGCTGCTCGCGCTGCTCGGTCGGCAGGTCGCCGAGCAGGTCGGCGGCGTCGTCGGGGCCCATCGCCTCCAGGACGTCGGCGGCGCGGTCCACGCCGAGCTTGCCGAGGATCTCGATCTGGTCGTCCTCGGGCAGCTCCTCCAGGACGTCGGCGAGCCGCTCGTCGTCCAGCGCGACGGCGACCTCGGTGCGCCGCTTCTCCGGCAGCTCGTGCACGATCGTGGCGAGGTCGGCGGGCTTCATCCGCTCGAACGCGGCGATCAGCCCGGCCGCGCCCTGCCCGTGCTCGACGGCGGAGAACCCCTCCACGGCGTCCCAGCTCACGACCATGCTCTCGCCCCGCTTGCGCAGGCCCCGGCCCGTCCGGCGGCGGACGGCGACCTTGGTGACGAGCCAGTCGCGGGTGCGGGTCGGCTCCATCGCCACGTCCACGACGAAGGCGGCCTCGCCGGAGTCGCGGAACCGGACGGTCCGGTCCAGCATCTCGGCGATCACCAGCGTCTCCGACTCGCGCTTCTGGAAGCGGCGCATGTTCAGCCGCCCGTCGAAGACGACGGCGTCCGCCTCGATCACGGTGACCCGCGTGATCGGCAGGAACACCGCGCGGCGCGAGGCGACCTCCACCACCAGCCCGAGCGCCCGCGGCGGACGCGGCGCGAGGCGCAGCGCGACCACGACGTCGCGGACCCGGCCGACCTGGTCCCCGGCCGGGTCGAACACCGCGACGCCCGCGAGGCGGGCGATGAACACCCGCGACGGAGGTCCGCTCATGGCCTGGACACTACCCGTGATCTCCCGACTGATCCGGACGGGTATGTCACATCCGGCCGTCACCCCCCGTCTGGGGGGCGAAAGGGACGTGAAAGGGTGGGGGACCGTGAGCGACGCCTTCGCAGAGCCGTTCGAGCAGTACCGCAACCTGCTGTTCGCGGTGGCCTACCGGATGCTCGGCACGGCGGCCGACGCCGAGGACGCCGTCCAGGACGCCTGGCTGCGCTGGTCGGCGGGCGACCGCTCCGGCGTGGCCGACCCCAAGGCCTACCTCGTGCGGATCACCACCAACGTCGCGCTGGACCGGCTGCGCTCCGCGCGGGCCCGGCGCGAGACCTACGTCGGGCCGTGGCTGCCCGAGCCGATGCTGACCACCCCGGACGTCGCCGAGGACGCCGAGATGTCGGAGTCGGTGTCGATGGCCATGCTCGTCGTCCTGGAGACGCTGAGCCCCCTCGAACGCGCCGTGTTCGTGCTGAAGGAGGTCTTCGGCTACCCGTTCGCCGAGATCGCCAAGGCGCTGGACCGGTCCGAGGCGTCGGTCCGCCAGCTCGGCACCCGCGCCCGCAAGCACGTGGAGGCGCGGCGCCCCCGCTTCGAGGCCCGCGGCGCCGAGCGGCGCGCCGCCACCGAGCGGTTCTTCGAGGCGGTGCTCGGCGGCGACGTCAACCGGCTCATGGAGGTCCTCGCGCCCGACGTCGCGCTGTGGTCCGACGGCGGCGGCAAGGTCCGGGCGCCCCTCCGGGCGATCATCGGCGCGGAGAAGGTGGCCCGCTTCTTCGTCGCCATCGGCGGGCAGCCCTACCAGGGCGTCGACCCGGCGGACATGCGCATCCGGCCCGTGGAGCTCAACGGCGGCCCGGCGGTCATCGTGGACGGCCCGGACGGGCCGATCAGCGCCGTCACCGCCGACGTCGGCGCGGACGGCCGGGTCAAGGCCATCCACCTGGTGGCCAACCCCGACAAGCTGCGCGCCCTCGCGGAAGGGCGCCGCCTGCCGATGTGAGGGCCCGCCGTGGGGCCCGCGCGGCGGCTAGCGGTCGGCGCGCCGGCGTTTGCGGCCGTACAGGCGCGGCGGCGTTCCGGCGGTCGTCGCGGGCGTCGGCACCGGCCGGACGGTCGCGTACTCCCCGCCCGCCTCGACGACCTCCTCGGCCGGGGTGAGCCGGACGATCCACGACTCCTCGGCCCACGCCTCCACCTGGCCCTCGTGGGTCAGGGCGTTCAGCCGCTCCTTGGCGAGGACGGGCGCGACCTCGTCCCACAGCGGTGAACCGGGCTCGACCTGCTCGGCGTCGGCGACGAACGTCAGGAGCCGCCCGCCCTTGTCCTTGCTGCGCAGGATCACCGTCACCTGCGCGGCCTCCGGCAGGCCCGGCAGCGGCTGCTCGCCCTCCCCGCCGGTCAGCACGTACGCCGACCCGTCGTGCCACACGTGCCAGGCGGCGCGCGGCTGGGGCAGGCCGGGCAGGTCCAGCCACAGCAGCCCCGACTTCTTGGCCGCCTCCTCCAGCAGTGCCCTGTTCAGACCCATGCCCCGAGGGTCTCACACCCCTGGATAGCATCCGGGGCCATGCGCTCACGACGTACCACCCTCGCGGTCCCGGGCAGCAATCCCCGCTTCATCGAGAAGGCGCAGGGGCTGCCCGCCGACGAGATCTTCCTCGACCTAGAGGACGCCGTCGCGCCGTCGGCCAAGGAGGGCGCCCGCGCGACCGTGGTCGCCGCGCTCAACGACGGCGACTGGACGGGCCGGACGCGGGTGGTGCGCGTCAACGACCTCGACACCCACTGGGCCTACCGGGACGTGATCGATGTCGTCGAGGGCGCCGGGGCCAACCTCGACGCGGTCATGCTGCCGAAGGTGTCGGACGCCTCCCACGTCCAGTGGCTCGACCGGCTGCTCACCCAGATCGAGCGGGCGACGGGCCTGCCCGCCGGCCGGATCGGCATCGAGGCGCAGATCGAGGACGCCCGCGGCATGGTCAACGTCGACGCGATCGCCGCGTCCTCGCCCCGGCTGGAGGCCCTCGTCCTCGGCCCCGGCGACCTCATGGCGTCGATCAACATGAAGACGCTCGTCGTCGGCGAGCAGCCGCCCGGCTACACCGAGGGCGACGCCTACCACTACATCCTCATGCGGATCCTGATGGCCGCGCGCGCCCACGACCTCCAGGCGATCGACGGCCCCTACTTCAACGTCCGCGACGTGGAGGCCTTCACCCGCGTCGCCGAGCGCTCCGCCGCCCTCGGCTTCGACGGCAAGTGGGTGCTGCACCCGTCCCAGATCGAGGCGGGCAACGCCGTGTTCTCCCCGTCGCAGGACGACTACGACCACGCCGAACTGATCCTCGACGCCTACGAGCACTCGCTCGGCGAGGGCCGCGGCGCCGCCCGCCTCGGCGACGAGATGATCGACGAGGCGTCCCGCAAGATGGCGCTCGTCGTCGCCGCCAAGGGCCGCGCCGCGGGGATGGCCCGGACGAAGCGCTTCGATCCGTCCGGGAACTGAGGGGCCCGTACGATTCGTCCCACGTACACGAGATCTACCGAGAGGCGTCACACGTGGCAGGACCAGGGGACGGCGACGGCTGGGCGCCCCTCGACCCCGATCTGGGACGCGAGCCCCGGCGGAACCCGCAGCCGTCCGGTCCCGAGCCGGTGCCGGAGGGCGTGCGGCCGCCGCCCGCCGCCTGGCCGCCGAACCCGGCACAGCCCCCTGCCGCAGGGCAGCCCTACGGCCCCGGCCGGCCGCAGGTTCAGGGGTACGCGCCCGGAACGCCGTACTGGGGCGGGGCGCCGGCGCAGCCACCGGGCGCGGACCACCTCGGCCCCTACGCTCCCGGATACGGGATCCACGCGGCGAAGCGGCCCTGGACGGTGGAGACGCCCAAGGCGGCCCCGTTCCACCGGCTGGCGCGCAACGAGGCGCACCGGTGGTGGCGCCCGCTCGCGGGGACCTTCGGGATCGCGGCCCTCGGGATGGCCCTGGCCATCGGACTGCTGATCGTGGGCGTCATCGTCCAGGTGGTGGTCACGGGCGAGACCCCCGACACCTCGGGGACGGACACCGACGCGATCTTCGGCGACCAGACGGCCGACCTGGCGTACAACCTCGGGTCGCTGGCGCTGTTCCTGCCGGTCACGCTGGGCGCGGCGTGGCTCGTCCAGCGGCGGCGCCCGGGCACGCTTTCCTCGGTCGCGGGGCGGCTGCGCCGCCGCTGGCTCCTCGCCTGCTCGGGCCTGGCGATCCTGTTCTGCGCCGTGTCCTACGGGACGTCCATCGTCGCCTCCACCGCGATCGACGACCAGTCGGGCGGCGACGAGCACTGGGTCGGATGGGGGCGGTTCATCGCCCCCGCCATCGTCATCATCCTGCTGGTGCCGTTCCAGTCGGCGGCGGAGGAGTACGCCTTCCGCGGCTGGATGCTCCAGGCCGTGGGCGCGTGCACTCTGGAGAACGCCAGAAGCCGCGTCGGCCGTGCCTTCAGCGTGGTGTTCCGCACGCCGTGGCCGGGGATCGTCGTGGGCTCGGCCCTGTTCACGGCCGGGCACGGCTACACGGGCTGGGGAATCCTCGACATCTTCGCGTTCGGCGCGGTCGCGGCGTGGCTCACGGTGCGGACGGGCGGGCTGGAGGCCGGTATCGCCCTGCACGTGCTCAACAACCTGATGGCGTTCCTCGGCCCCGCGGCGATCGGTCAGCTCGACATCGAGCAGGGCTCCGTCCCCTGGCAGCTCGTGGTGGCGGACATCGTCCCGATGCTGCTCTACGCGGCCGCCGTCACGTGGGTGGCGCGGCGGATGCGGGTCCAGCGGGTCACGGCCGGCCCCGGGGACGGCGCGGCCCCGTTGACCGCGGCCACGGCGCCCGCGCACGCCTCATAGGACGCCCCACTCGGCGAGGGCGTCGAGCAGGCCGGGCGTCATCGGAAGGGCGCCCAGCTCGCCCCGGGGCACCCAGCGGACGTCGGACGCGTCGTCGCCCGCGCGGAGCGTCCCGCCGGCCACGGTGGCCGTGTAGTCGTGGATCTCGTAGACGACGCCGCCGGGGCCGGGGCGCTCCACCGTCCCGGCCAGGGCGCCGACGAGGACGTCCAGACCGGTCTCCTCTCTCAGCTCGCGGGCGACCGCCGCCGCGTCGTCCTCGCCGGGCTCGACCCGCCCGCCCGGGATCGACCACAGGCCCTCTCCCGGCGGGTGGCCGCGCCTGACCAGCAGGAACCGTCCCTCGCCGTCCCGGACGACCCCGCCCACGCAGCGCACTCGCATGACCCCATTTTGTCGCCACTTTCCAGGGCGGCGACCCGGCAGCCCCTTGACGAGGCGGGACGTGGCCGCGCAGGGTGGTTACTCATGAGGGCGGAGCCCACCTGCCCGCGCTGCGCGGGCCCGCTGACCGCGCCGGGCCTCTGGTCCAGCGACTGGAGCTGCGGCGTGCACGGCGCCGTACTGCCGAGGCAGCCGTCCCATCGCCCCGGCGCCGAGGGGCTGGCCGTCGTCCTGCAGGACGCGAGGGTCCCGGTCTGGACGCCGTGGCCGCTTCCGGCGGCGTGGCTCGTCACGGGCTTCGCCTCCGTCGGGGACGAGCGCTCGGGCGCCCGCGCGACCGCCGTCGCGGTGTCCGGTCCGGGGTTGCTGCACGGCCCCGCCGACATGGTCCTGATCGCCGAGGAACCGGGCATCGGCCTCGGCGCCCACTTCGCGGGCCTCGCGGGCCCCGATCCCGGCACCGCCTTCAACGGCGGCCCGCCCCACGTGAAGCTGGACATCGGCGGCCCCGCCGCGACCCCTGGGCAGACGGTGCCGCTGTGGGCGGTCGGCGACCGCCCCGACCGCGCCGCCTACGTCGGCGAGGCGATGGGGAACTGGCTGTGGGCGGTGCTGTGGCCCGCCGACGCCGGGGTGCTCATGGTGGAGCGCCTCACCCTGCTCGACCTCCGCGAGCCGGGAATGGAACTCGACCTCCCCTACGGCGCGTACAGCCCCCGCCTCGACGGCTGAGCGGCTGGTATGAAGGGCCTATGCGGATCGATCTGCACTGCCACAGCGACGCGTCCGACGGGACCCGCCCCCCGGCGGAGGTCGTCCGGCGGGCGCGCGAGAACGGGGTCGACGTCGTCGCGCTCACCGACCACGACACCGTCGCCGGCTGGGACGAGGCCGCCGCGTCCCTCCCGGACGGCCTGGCGCTGGTCCCCGGCATCGAGCTGTCGTGCAAGGAGGACGACCGGAGCCTGCACCTGCTCGGCTACCTGTTCGACCCGGCCGAGCCGGTGCTGGCCGCCGAGCTGGCCCGGATCCGCGACGACCGGGTGGTCAGGGCGCGCGGCATGGTGGAGCGGCTGAACGAGCTCGGCGCCGAGGTCGGCTGGGACACGGTCCGCGCGCTGGCCACGGGCGAGGCGGTCGGCCGCCCGCACATCGCGCGCGCCATGGTGGAGGCCGGCGTGATCGAGACCGCGGACGAGGCGTTCACGCCCCGGTGGATCGCGCAGGGCGGCCGGGCCTACGTCGAGCGGTACGCGCTCGACGCGGAGCGGGCGATCGAGCTCGTCCGCGCGGCCGGGGGAGTGTGCGTCCTGGCCCATCCCCGGGCGCGCCGCCGCGGCTACGTGTTCGGCGACGAGGTGATCGAGCGGCTCGCCGCCGCCGGGCTCGCCGGGGTCGAGACCGACCACCCCGACCACACCCCCGAGGACCGCGCCCGCCTGCGCGACCTGGCCGCCGCGCTCGGCCTCGCCGTGACCGGCTCCAGCGACGACCACGGCGCGTTCACCGGCGACCGGATCGGCGTCGAGACCACCGCGCCGGACGCCTTCGACACGCTCCGCGCGGCCGCCACCGGCGGCGATCTCCGTCTGCCCGACCGGGGCGGCGAATCGCGGTAGGGTGCGAAGCGTGGACGCGCGCATCGAACAGGTGGTGACGTCGGGGAAGCTCACCCTGGACGACACCGAGTACGACGTCGAGAACAACACCTACATCGTCGGCGACGACGACGAGGTCATCGTGATCGACCCGGCCAACGACGCCGAGGCCATCCTCAAGGAGGTCGGTGACCGCGAGGTCATGGCCGTCCTGCTGACCGACGGCAACGAGCACCGCCTCAGCGTGGTCCTCGAAGTCGCTGCGGCCGGCGAGGAGGACGAGGACAACTGGGCCCCGATCGCCCTGCACCGCGCCGACCGGCTGCTGTGGCGCGACTACTTCGGCCGCCTCGCCAAGGAGGAGGACGACGAGGACGACGCCAAGGCGCTGCGCTCCCTCGAACCCGACATCTGGCTGGAGGACGGCGGCGTCTTCGAGATCGGCGAGGCGCAGCTGGAGATCGTGCACACCCCGGGCCACACGCCCGGCAGCGTCTGCGTGATCAGCGAGCAGCTCGGCCTGCTGTTCTCCGGCGACACCCTGCACCGCGGCCGTCCGGGCTCGGTCGGCGGCGTCTACGAGGACCTGCGCAAGCAGCTCAACTCGATCGGCGCGCTGCTCACCCCGCTGCCGAAGGACCTGCGCGTCCTGCCCGCGCAGGGCGAGGAGACCACGGTCGGCGAAGAGGACGCCCGCTGGGAGAGCTGGGGCTCCATGGCCCGGGAGTCTGACGACTAACGGTGGCCGAGCAGCTGGGCTTTGAGGGGATGCCTCAGCGGCTTTACACGTGCACGCCTTCGCGGTTGAACACGTGGCTGGACTGCCCGCGCCGGTACCGGATGACGTATCTTGATCGTCCGATGCCGCCCAAGGGGCCGCCGTGGGCGCACAACAGCGTCGGTGCGAGCGTGCACAACGCGCTGGCCGGCTGGTGGCGGCTGCCCGTCCACGAGCGCAGCCCCGAGGCGGCGGGGAGGCTGCTGCTCCGCGGCTGGCTGACCGACGGGTTCCGCGACGAGGCGCAGTCCGCGCAGTGGCGCGAGCGGGCCCGGGAGATGACGGAGCGGTACGTCGCCGGGCTGGACCCGTCCGACGAGCCGCTCGGCGTCGAGCGCACCGTGGCGACCCGCACCGACCGCATCGCGGTGTCCGGGCGCATCGACCGGCTGGACGCGCGCGGCTCCGAGCTGGTCGTCGTGGACTACAAGACCGGGCGGCACGTCCTGACCGCCGACGACGCCCGCGGCTCGCTGGCGCTGGCGATCTACGCGGTGGCGGCGTCGCGCGTCCTGCGGCGCCCGTGCCGCCGGGTCGAGCTGCACCATCTGCCGTCCGGCGAGGTCGCGGTGTGGGAGCACACCGACGAGTCGCTGGCCCGGCACATCCGGCGCGCGGAGCAGATCGCCGCCGAGGCCGCGGCCGCCGACGACGCCTACCGCGCCGGCGCCGGGAAGCGCGCGGGCGTGCCGAGGCCCCGCGAGGGGGAGGTCGATCACGCCCCGCACGACGAGCTGTTCCCCCCGCGTCCGGGGAACCTGTGCTCGTGGTGCGACTTCGCCCGCCACTGCCCGGAGGGCAGGGAGGCCGCGCCGCGCAAGGAGCCGTGGGCGGCGCTTCCCGTCGACGCCGTCTAGGCGGTGGCCAGGGCCCGCTGCCCGGGCCAGCGGCGCGGGTCGCGGAGACCGTAGAGGCCCTTGCTCAGGTCGTAGCCGTCGGCGGCGAGCCGCTGCCGGGCACGTTCCAGCATGTCGCGGGTGTTCTTGGCGAACGCGTAGTCGTGCAGCCGCTCGGGGACCGCGTTCATCGCGAGGCGGAACGAGCGGAGCGCCGCCGTCACCGCGGGCTGCGGCACCTCGGGCAGCGCCCCGTACATCTGGCGGGCCCAGTCCGGCAGCGAGTAGTAGCAGAGCGCCCCGAACGGGAAGTAGCCGGGCTTCCCGGGCGCGAGGAACCTGAGGTTCTCCGGCATCGTCGGCCACATGAGGAACCGCACCGTCGCGGCGGCCTCCTCGGTGACGCGCAGCTGGGGCCGCATCTCGGCGAGGTAGGCCTCCATCTCGGCGACGCTGCCGGGGACGTCGTCGGCGTGCAGCCCGACGTAGGTCGCGGTGTGCCGCTGCTCGTCGAGGTACTTGTCCGCCATGGCGCCGGTCAGCGGCAGCCCGGCCCTCCGCGCGACCTCCAGGTAGGAGTACACCTCGGCGCAGTGCACCCACCGCAGCAGTTCGGGCTGGTCGAGCCGCTCCCGCTTCCCGGTGTCGTGGTTGAGGATGCGCAGGCTCCGGTGGATCTCCCGGACGCGGTACGCCAACGCGTCGATCTCCTCGTGCGACCCGTACGTGGCCACCCCGACGAAGTCGGCGGTGCGCTGGAGCCGCCCGAACGGGTCCTCCTGGAAGTTGGAGTTCTGCCAGACGCCCCACATCGCCATGGGGTGCAGCGCCTGGAGCATGAGGCTGCGCACCCCGCCGATCCACATGGACCGATCGATGTGGACGCGCCACGTGACGCTCTCGGGAGCCTGGACGGTCGCCGACATGTACACCTCCATGAGACAAACTGAAGTAAGTGTGTCATTACCCCAGTGTCCCCGCGCCACCGCCCCCCTTCCGGGGGGCGAGGCGTCCACGGCGCCCGCGGCTTCGGTGGTCTGGTTGGTTAGAGGGGCTCGTCTCGCATGACCTCCAGGTTCAGGAAGCGGGGGCCGTCGGTGCACAGGGCCTCCATCTGCCCGGCGATGCGCCGGGTCTCGGGCAGGTCGCTGTTGCGCATGGCCTCCTCGTAGGACGGGAACTCGACGATGTCGACGTAGTGGGACGAGTCCTGGCGGTCCTTGGTGTGCAGCTCGTGGGTCGCCGTCCGCTTGCCCTGGCTGGCCTGCGCCCACTCGTCGAACAGGCCTTCCAGTTCGTCCTGGCGGTCGGTGCGGTAGTCGATGATCTGTACGAAGCCCATCCGGCTCAGCTCCCGACGGTCGCGCGCTCGTCCTTGAGGTGAGTGCGGATCTCATCGCGGAGCTCCGGGGTGTCCTCGTGCCCGTGCACCGATGCGGCGTGCTCGGCGGCGGCGCGGACGACCTCGTCCTCCTCGCCGCTGATGGCGAGCGTGCAGTTCATCTCGCTCGGCATGTCCCTGCAGTCGGCCACCTTGCGCATGTCTCCCCCTCGCCGGCCCGGCGCCCGCGCGCGAGGTGAGGTCGTGCTCGGCGGCGGCGCCCCGTCCGGCCGTTCATCCCGCCACACCGTCACAATGCACTTCAATCGTCGCATATCCCCATGTCAGGGGGAAGGTGTCCGAGGCGCGTTGTACGGTGTCGCCTCACCGAGGAGAGGGTGTGCCCATGGAGTGGGTCGAGTCCGGCGGGGGGCCGCTGCTGGCCGCGCCCGCGTCGCAGCTGGCCCGCTGGGAGGGCGCGACCGACGACGAGGGGCCCGAGGAGAACTGGGGCGACTACGGGCGCGCCTGCGCGGTCGGCGGCTACATCGGGCTGCTCGGCATCGGGGAAGGGCACGGCCTCGTCCTCGGTGACGAACCCGCCACCACCACCTACCTGCCGGACGAGCGCCTCTTCGTGCGGTGGGCGGCGGCCGACTCCGAGTCCGAGCTCGTCGACGCGGCCAGGCAGGCCGTCCACGGCGTCGAGTGGCAGGAGGAGCTCGACTGGGACGTGGACGGCGCCGTCGTCCTCTTCGACTCCGCCTGGCCCGGCGCGACCCCCGAACCCGGCAACCACCTGGGCATCGACCTGGCCCCGGGCCGCTACCGCGTGCGCGCCGCCCCCATCCGGGACGACCGCAACTGGATGATCCTCGTCCAGCTCCGCCCCGTGCCCTAGTCGGCCAGCGCCGTCAGGCGGTGGGCGAGGCGGGCGGCGGCCTTTCGCAGCTCCGGAGGCTCCAGGACCTCCGTCTCGAAGTCCAGCCGGGCCACGTGCACGGCGACCGCGTCGAGGTCCGCTGCGCCGACGACGAGCACGCACCAGCCGTCGCGGTCGTCCTCGACGCGGCCCACTTGGGGCGGGACCAGTTGCCGCACCTCGTCGGCCGTGGCGTGGACGCGGATCCGCGCGCGGTGCCGGTACGGCGCCTCGGTCACGGCCCGCTGCACGTAGGCGACCGGGTCCGGATGCTCCCTCGGCCGGAACCGCCAGGTCGTCGCCGCCGCCTCGCGCATCCGGTCCAGCCGGAACGTGCGCCAGGCGTCGCGGTCGGTGTCCCACGCCATGAGGTACCAGCGGCGGCCGGTGGCGACCATCCGCACCGGCTCGACCGTGCGCTCGCGCTCCCCGCCGTCCCGCCCGGGGTAGCGGAACCGCACCCGGACCGCGTCGCGGCAGGCCCGTGCGAGCGTCACCAGCAGCTCCGCGTCGATCTGGACGCCGGGGCCGACGAGGGTCTCGGTGGCGCCGTGCACCGCCCGCACCTCGGCGCGCAGGCGGGGCGGCATCACCTGGTCGAGCTTCGCCAGGGCCCGCAGGGCCGCCTCGCCCGCACCGGCGACCGTGCCGCCGGACGCCATCCGCAGGGACACCGCCGTCGCGATCGCCTCCTCGTCGTCGAGGAGCAGCGGTGGCAGGCGGGTGCCCGCGCCCAGCCGGTAGCCGCCGCCCACGCCCGCCGTCGCGTGCACCGGGTAGCCGAGCGCTCGCAGCCGCTCCACGTCGCGCCGCACCGAGCGGTCGGTGACGCCGAGTTCGGCGGCGAGGGCGGCGGCGGTCCAGGACGGCCGCCGCTGCAGCAGTCCCAGCAGCCGCAGCACCCGCTCGGTCGTTGCCTCGACGCTCATGTGCCCATCGTCGCACGGAACGCGGAACGAACCTGTCCGCTATCTCGGCGACAGTGGCCCCATGACCGAAACCTGGAACCCGCTGCTCCGGGACCAGATCGCCTGGCACTGGGACAACCAGCTGCGGCCTCGCATCAGCGGGCTCACGGACGACGAGTACTTCTGGGAGCCGGCGCCCGGCTGCTGGAGCGTGCGACCGCGCGCTGCCGACGCCCCGCCAGGGCAGGGCGGCTCTGCGATGACCATCGACTTCGCGATGCCGCCGCCCGACCCCGCCCCGTTCACGACGATCGCCTGGCGGCTCGCGCACGTGATCGTCGGCGTCCTGGCGGTGCGGAGCGCCGCGCACTTCGGGCGCCCGCCCACCGACTACCAGGCGTTCGAATACGCCGCGACGGCGGACGAGGCGCTGGCCCAGCTCGACGCGGAGTACGCGACGTGGCTGGCCGGGGTCGGATCGCTCGGCGAGACGGGCCTCACCCGCCCGTGCGGGGAGGCCGAGGGGCCGTACGCCGAGCGCCCTCTGGCAGCGTTGGTCCTGCACATCAACCGGGAGCTGGTCCACCACCTGTCCGAGGTGTGCCTGCTCCGCGACCTCTACACGCACACTCACCGGGAGGCGAGCTGACATGGCCCGCGACGTCCAGATCACCTTCGACTGCGCCGACCCCGCCGCGATGGCGGCCTTCTGGGCCGAGGCCCTCGGCTACCGGCTCCAGGCCCCGCCCGGCGGCTTCGCGTCATGGGACGAGGCCCTGGAGGCGATGGGGGTCCCGCCGGAGAACCGCAACGACGCATCGGCGGTGGTCGACCCTGGTGGCTCCGGACCCCGGGTGTTCTTCCAGCGCGTCCCGGAGGGCAAGCAGGTCAAGAACCGGGTGCACCTCGACGTGCGGGCGGCGCCGGGCCTCGACGGCGACGAGCGGATGGCGGCCCTGGAGGCCGAGGCCGACCGCCTCATCGCCCACGGCGCCGCCCGCCTCCAGCGCCACGACCCGAAGCCCCCGCTCGACGCGGGCCACATCGTGATGGCCGACCCCGAAGGCAACGAGTTCTGCCTCGACTGAGAGATCGGGCGGGGCCGCGCCGCGCCCGCCGGGCCGCTGTTCGCCGACATGCGCGCCGACGGCGTCGGGGCGGACGGCGTCCAGCAGGCCGGGAAAGCGGGACTCGGGATCATCCCGGCGCAGTTCGGCGAAGCGGCGGGTGCCCTCCTGGCGCGACCGCGTGGCCCGGCGTCCCGCGGCGCCGGTCACCTGCTGGCGGCCACGGACTTCAGCGCGTTCAGGGACTCGTGGATGTGGTGGGGGAGGTCGTGGCGGTCGTCGGCGAGCCAGCGTTCGAAGGCGACCTTGAAGACGGCGATGCCGGCCTCGGCGGAGAGGGCCGCGGCCGGGTCCGGGACGCCGCGGCGGCGCAGGGACCCGGCGAGCGCGCCCGCCAGGGCGGCGAGCTTGATCAGCTCGCGTTCGCGCAGTTCGGCGTTCGCGTCGATGACGGCCTGGCGGCGGCGGGCGTGGTCGTGGCGCCCCTCGAAGACGGCGGCGACGGCCTCCAGCGCCTCGGCCGTCGCGGCGAGCGGCGCCGCCTCCGCGGGCGCCTCGGCGACGGCGCTCGCCAGCATGTCCTCGAGCAGTGCCGAGCCCGCGAACAGGACCTCGCGCTTGTCGGCGAAGTGGCGGAAGAACGTGCGCTCGGTGAGGCCGGCCCGGCGGGCGATCTCCGCGACGGTGGTCCGGTCGAAGCCGTGCTCGCCGTAGAGGTCCAGTGCCGCCTGTTCGAGCCGGCCGCGCGCGTTCGGCTCCCATCGCCCCATGGCCGGAATCCTAGTCGATGACAGTCACTGACATCGTGGGGGTATGCTGACGACAGTGACTGACATCAGCCGGGCGCGACCGTGTCCGGCGGCTCATCGGGAGGTCTCCATGCACGTCTTCGTCACCGGGGCGTCCGGCTGGATCGGCTCGGCGCTCGTTCCCGAACTCCTCGCGGCGGGGCACCGCGTCACCGGGCTCGCCCGCTCCGACGCCTCGGCCGCCGCCCTCACCGCGGCCGGCGCCGGGGTGCGCCGCGGCACCCTGGACGACCTCGACGTCCTCGCCGGCGCCGCGGCGGCCTCCGACGGCGTCGTCCATCTGGCGTTCAAGCACGACATCGCGTTCTCGGGCGGGTTCCAGGACGCCACCGACGCGGACCGGCGCGCCGTCGAGGCGTTCGGCGACGCGCTCGCGGGCTCCGACCGGCCCTTCGTGCTCGCGTCCGGCCTGCTCGGCCTCGCGCCGGGGCGGGTGGCGACCGAGCGGGACGGGCGCGAGCCTGCCGAAGGGGAGGAAGTGCAGGCTCGGCAGGCCACCGCACAGCTCGCGCTCTCCTTCGCGTCCCGTGGTGTCCGCTCGTCGGTCGTCCGGCTCCCGCCGACCGTGCACGGCGAAGGCGACAAGGGCTTCGTGGCCGGCCTGGTCGGCATCGCGCGTGACAAGGGCGTCGCCGGATACATCGGTGACGGGGCCAACCGCTGGCCCGCGGGCCACGTGTCGGATGCCGCGCGGCTGTTCCGGCTGGCGCTGGAGAAGGCCCCGGCGGGGTCGGCGCTGCACGCGAACGCCGATGAGGGCGTGCCGTTCCGGGCCATCGCCGAGGCGATCGGACGCCGGCTCGACCTGCCGGTGGCGTCCATCGCTCCCGGGGACGCGGCCGGCCACTTCGGCTGGCTCGCCGGAGTCGTGGGCCTGGACGCGCCGGCGTCGAGCGCGCTGACCCGCGAGCTGCTGGGATGGCGCCCGACCGGCCCGAACCTTGTCGAGGACCTGGAGAAGGGGCACTACTTCCAGGCTCCGTGAACGGCGGACACGGCCCGCCGGGCGCCGAGGCGGGCTGAGGACGCTGCGGTGACCCACCGTCTGTCTCCGGGACCGGCGGGCACCCGGAGAGGGCGTGAACCGGTCGTGCGACCGGTGCCTACTTGAGGGTGCGTTCGCTGTCGGACCAGAGGGCGAGGAGGGCGGCGGCCGTGGTCTCGGGGGCGTCCCACGCGGGGGAGTGGGCGGCGCCCGGGATGACGACCTTGGGCGCGTTGAGGCGTTCGGCCATGGCGGCCTGGGCGCGCGGGTCCCAGGCGTCGTCGTCCTCGCCGTAGATGACGAGGACGCGCAGGCCCGTGTCGGCGCAGTGCTTGGCCAGTTCGTCGACGCGGTCGGGGGCGGTGAGGATCTCGTCCGCCATGCGCGCGAGCCCCTTCTCGGAGTTGCCGAGCGTGCGGGCCTTGAGGAAGGCGACGATCTCGCGCTGGACGCCCCGTCCCAGGTAGTCGGGTTCGAGGCCGAGCTCCCAGATCTGCGCCATGCCGAGTTCGGGGATGGCGTCGCGCAGGGCGCGGGCCCTGGCGGCGGCCGGGCCGCCGACGGCGCCCGGCCCCGAGCTCATCACCGTGAAGGACGCGGGGCGGGCCCCGGCGAGGACGGCCTCGCGGCACACCAGGCCGCCGAACGAGTGCCCGACCAGGTGGACGGGGCCGGGGCCCAGCGCCGCCAGGAGGGCCGCGATGTCGGCGCCGAGGGCCGCGCGGGTGTAGGCGCTCTCGTCGTCCGGTCCGAGGGTCTCGTACTGGCCGCGCATGTCGATCGCGACGACGCGGCGGCCCGACGCGGCCAGGGTCTCCAGGACGGCGAGGAAGTCCTCCTTGCTGCCGGTGAGGCCGGGGACGAGGAGGGCGGGGCAGCGGTCGGGCACGCCCGATCCCGGAAGGGCCTCCAGCGCGGCGAACGGGCCGCGGGAGGTCTCGACGGTCGTCCGGCGAACACCGGGGGGCAGACTCACGAACCGGGGCGTACTCACGGTGGAAACCTTAGTCAATGGGGGCCTGCGGGCATCGGTAAGAAATCTTCGGTGGTAGCGTCGCCAGCGTGGTCGCCATGCCTGCCATCTCCGCCCACCGCCGCGACGAGGCGGGCCTCACGGGCCTCGGCGACGCGGTCGCGTCGGGCGCCGAGTACGTGGAGATCGACATCAGGCGGACGGGGGACGGGCGGCTCGTCGTCCACCACGATCCCGAGATCGCGGGGCTCCGGCTGAACGGGCTCCCCTACGAGCGGATCCAGGAGCTCGCGGTGCGGCCGGTGCCGCTGGCCGGCGACGCGATGAAGGTCATCGCGGGCCGGGCGCAGGGACATCTGGACCTCAAGGAGCGCGGCTGCGAGCACGAGAGCGTGGCGCTGGCGGTGGAGGCCTTCGGCACCGGGAACTTCGTGGTGACCACGCGCGAGATCACGTCCCTTGTGGAGATCAAGAAGAGCTTCCCCGGGGTGCGGACGGCCCTGTCGGTCGGCCGCAACCTGTGGGAGCGGGGCGCCGCGCACGACTTCGCGCCGCTGCGGCTGATCCGGCGGGCGGGCGCCGACATGGTCGCCCTCAACCACCGGCTCGCCCGCGTCGGCGTGCTGCGCCAGTGCGGGCGCGCCGGGATACCGGCCATGATCTGGACGGTCAACGCCGAGCCCGTGATGCACCGCTTCCTGCGCGACCCGCGCGTCGCCGTCCTCGTCACCGACCACCCGGGCCTCGCCCTCCGACTGCGCGAGGGAAGAGGCCCGGACGGAACGCGACCGCGGGACTGAGACGTCTCGCGGTCGGCCGCTCCGCCGCCCGGTCAGGCGGTCTGCGACGCCTCGGCGGTACCGCCCGAGGTGGCGGCCGGCTTGCCGGCGCGGGTGCGGCGGCGGGGCCGGCTGCGCTTGCGCTCCGTGGCGCCCGCGTCGACGACGTTGTCGTCCGCGGCGGTCTCCCCCGCCGCGTCCGCCGCGGCGCCCTCGACCGGCCGGCCCGCCCGCGTGCGGGTGCGGTCGCGCTTGCGGCGGCGCGGCCGCGGACGCTCCTGCTCCCGCTCTCGGTCATGGCCGCGGCCGCGGTCGTGGCTGCGGACCTTGCCCGTCTCGCCGATGTCCTCCAGCTTCTCGGCGTCGAGCCCGGCGCGGCCGTTCCGCTTGTCGGCGGGCAGCGTCCCCTTCGTGCCGGCGGGGATGCCGAGCGTCTCGAAGAAGTGCGGGGACGTCGAGTAGGTCTCCTCCGGGGAGGCGAACGGCAGGTCGAGCGTGCTGTTGATCAGCTTCCACCGGGTGAGGTCGGACCAGTCGACGAGCGTGACGGCGACGCCCTCCTTGCCCGCGCGGCCGGTCCGGCCGATGCGGTGCACGTAGGTGTCGGCGCTGTCGGGGCACTCGTAGTTCACGACGTGGGTGACGTCGTCGACGTCGAGCCCGCGGGCCGCCACGTCGGTGGCCACCAGCACGCCGATCTTGCCGTTGCGGAACGCGCGCAGGGCCCGCTCGCGCTGGCTCTGCCCGAGGTCGCCGTGCACGGCGGCCGCGTCGAAGCCCCGCTGCGCGAGGTCGGCGGCCACCCGGTCGCACGCCCGCTTCGTCTGGCAGAAGACCATGGTCAGACCACGGCCCTCCGCCTGGAGCAGGCGGGCGAGCATCTCCGGCTTGTCCATCTGGTGGGCCTGGAAGACGTGCTGGACGACCTGCGGCGTCGCGTCCGACTCGGTGTGCGACTCGGCCCGGACGTTGGTCGGGCGGGTCAGGTACCGGCGCGACAGCGCGGCGATCTCGCCCGGCATCGTCGCCGAGAACAGCATGGTCTGGCGCTGCGCCGGGATCCGGTCGATGATCCGCTCGATGTCCGGCAGGAAGCCGAGGTCGAGCATCCGGTCCGCCTCGTCCAGCACCAGCACGCCGACCTTGGACAGGTCGAGGTACTTCTGCTTGACGAGGTCGAGGAGCCGCCCCGGGGTGCCGACGACGACGTCGACGCCCTCGCGCAGCGCCTCGATCTGCGGCTCGTAGGCGCGGCCGCCGTACACCGACAGCACCCGGCTGCCGAGCTTGCCGCCGGCGACGAGCAGGTCGTCGGTGACCTGGAGGGCCAGCTCGCGGGTCGGCGCGACGACGAGCGCGCGCGGCTCGCGGCCGCCGTGCTCGATGCGCTGGAGCAGCGCGGCGCCGAAGGCGAGGGTCTTGCCGGTGCCCGTGCGGGCCTGGCCGATGATGTCGTGCCCGCCGAGCGCGATCGGCAGGGCGAGCTCCTGGATGGGGAACGCCTCCACGATGCCTTCGGCTTCGAGGGCGTCTGCTATCTCGGGGACGACCCCGAGTTCACGAAAGGTAGTCAGGGCTTTCAGCCTCCAATATGCGGGGTCTCCGCTCCCGGGTGCGGCGCGGCCTGGTGGCGTGACGCCGCCGAACCGGCGTGTCCGCCGTTCCTGTGGCCACGCGCTCGCGCGGGAGGGACCAGCCGTTGCTCAAATCTTCCGGCGACCGCAGTCAGGGGTTGAAAGCAGTCACTCACTGTGGCTGCGTGCGGTCACACTCCGCGACGCAGTGTACCGACCGTTGATTGCCTACACCAATAGCCGGTCACTCGACCCAACGTTTCCATGGTTTCATCTATTCCGTCCCCAGCCCGCCAGGCCTTACGCACTCGGCGAGGCGGGGCCTCCGGACCGGTCCAAGGCGGGACGAGGACGGCCACATCCGGACACATCGCGACGACGCGGGCCCCCCCCCGGGGAGGCGGGGGCCCGCGTCGGGGGTGGTGCCGGGGGTCAGTAGCTCCGGCGGCGGGTCCGCCATCCGTGGCCGCGCCCGCGGCCGCGCGTGTGCATCGTGGTGAGCGCCGCCACGCCCAGCGCGGCGATCACCACCGCGAAGACGAAGGCGACGAGCATGCCCGCCCCCAGCGCGTCCGCGACGACGCCGCCGAGGATCGCGCCGGCGATGCCGACGAGGACCGTGAGCAGGATGCCGATCGGATTGCGGCCCGGCACGACCAGCCGCGCGAGTGCACCGATCACGGCACCGACGACGATGAACCAAAGGATCGTGGTGAGCATTTCGATCAACCGTTCCTTTCCCTGGGCCGGTCGCCCGAGGTCGGTGATCGGTATGCCCCGCCTGCCAGGTTGAAACAAAAATCTGGTCAAGGGGCGTATGGGAACGGTAAAGTCGCAGGTCAGCAGGCTGGTGAGGTGTCGCGCCGCTCGTGTGCACGGCTCGCCGCGCCGGTGCCGCCCGGGGTGGACGGCTCACGTGCGCGGTTCAGGGTGCACGGCTCAGGTGCGCGGCTCAGGTGTACTGCGTGCCGAAGCCCACGCTGCGCTGCTCGTCCTCGGCGATCTCCAGGTAGCCGACGCGGGCCCCGGGGATGACGACGCGGCCGGCGCGGCGGTCCTTCAGCACCAGCACGCCGTGCGGGTCGGCGAGCGCCGCGCCGAGCGCGTCCTGCACCTCGTCGGCCGTCTGGTCGGTGTCGACCACCAGTTCCTTGGCCACGTTCTGAACCCCGATGCGAACCTGCACGCGATGCCTCCCGTCGTCGGGCACGTCCCGCCGACCGCCGGCGGACCCGCATCCGATGGTCGCACGGAGATCGCCGGAGCGTGGCGCGCCCGGTTGTGCCGAGGGTGAACGCCCCCCGGCGCGGGCAGGGCCGGAGCCGGCGTCAGCTCTGGTCGGTGGTGCGCGGGAAACCGGAGATGCCGCGCCAGGCCAGCCGGGCGATGATCTTCTCCGCGGTGTCCTTGGGGATCGCCCGGTGCTGGGAGAGCCAGAAGCGGGCGCTGACCTCGGCCATGCCGACCAGGCCCATGCCGAGCAGGTGCGCCTCCTCGGCGGGGGCGTTGGTGTCCTCGGCGATGACCTGCGCGATCATCTCGGCGCACTGCTGGTTCGCGCGGTCGACGCGGGCGCGCACGGGCGCCACGTTGCGCAGGTCGGACTCGAAGACCAGCCGGTAGGCCTCGCCGTCGCCGGCCACGAAGTCGTAGAAGGCCTGCATGCTCGCCTGCACGCGAAGCTTGTTGTCCGTGGTGGACTCCAGCGCCTCGCGGACGATCTTCACCAGGGCCTCGGCGTGCTCGTCCAGCAGCGCCAGGTACAGCTCCAGCTTGCCCGGGAAGTGCTGGTAGAGCACGGGCTTGCTGACGCCCGCGCGCTCGGCGATCTCGTCCATCGCCGCGGCGTGGTACCCCTGGGCGACGAACACCTCCTGGGCCGCGCCGAGCAACTGCTTGCGGCGCGCCAGTCGCGGCAGTCTCGTGCCACGGGGGCGGGCGTCCGGGGTCGCGGTCACCACACTCTCCGATCACCGAATCGGGGGACGGATGGGGGGTGTCCGTCACCGGGAAACAATCTCATTATCCTACGCGCGAGTAACTCCGTTGGTCACGGGCGGCGCCCGCCGTCGTTCCTTCGCGCAGGTCAGTGTATTCCCGCCGGAACCGGAAGCGGGCCGCCACGATCTTTCTGTGAACCCTCCTTCCTGTGCCGGCGGCCAACGCGGATCAGCGGTAGTCGTCCTCGTCCAGCCGGACCTCCCGCCGCTGCTCGGCCGCGTCGGCCTCGTTCGCGTCGTCCGGGATGGGGCCGCCCTCGACGCGCTCCTCGTCGTCGAGGGCGGCGCGCTGCTCGGCCGCGTCGGCCTCGTTGGCGTCGTCGGGGGCGGGCTGCTCCAGGTCGTCGGTCTCGCTCATCAGGGGTCCTCCTCCAGGTTCACGGCCGCCTCAGGGTCCACGGCCGTCTCGGGTCACAGCATCCCCGCCAGCTCCCGCAGCGGCGCCTCGACGGACTCGCCGTGGGTCGGGAACGCGTGGACGACGTCGGCGAGCAGGCTCAGCGGCGTCTCCGCGCGGATGGCCAGGGCGATCTCGCTCATCCACTCCTCGGCGTGGAGTCCGGCGGCGGCGGCGCCGACCAGCAGCCCGCGGGCCGGGTCGGCGTACAGCTCCACCCGTCCGCGCTCGTCGGCCTCGACCGCCGCCCGCGCCGTCGCGGCGAGGTCGTACCCGGCGGTGAGGATGTCTATGCCGAGTTCCTCCGCCTGCGTCGGGGAGATCCCCACGGAGTAGACGGTGGGCGTCGTGTAGACGACGCGGGGGATGGCGCGGTAGTCGGCCTCGCGCCGGTGGCCGAGCAGGTTCGACAGCGCGACCTGCGCCTGGTAGCGGGCGGCGTGCGCGGTGCGGGCGACGCCGGTGACGTCGCCCGCCGCCCACACGCCGCCCGCTTCGCACGGCACCCGGCACGTCTCGTCCACGGGGATCCCCTGGCCGGGGGTGACGTCGATGCCGAGGTTCTCCAGCCCGAGGCCCTCCACGCGGGGGCGGCGCCCGGCGGCGGCGAGGACGCGGTCGGCGTCGAGGGTGCCGCCGTCGGTCAGCCACAGCCGCAGCCCGACGTCCTTGCGCTCGGCGTCGGCGACGGCGGTGCCGAGCCGCAGGTCGACGCCCATCCGGCGCAGGGCGTCCGCGAGCACCTCGCCGGCGAACGGCGCCTCCGCGGTCAGCAGCCGCCCGGACGCCTCGACGACCGCGACCTGGGAGCCGAACGCCGCGTACACCTGCGCCAGCTCGCAGCCGACCGGGCCGCCGCCGAGGATCACCAGCCGGCGCGGCAGGTCGGGGACCGACAGGGCCTCGGCGCTCGTCCACAGCGGCACGTCGGCGAGCCCCTCGACGGGCGGGATGACCGGCTCGCTGCCGGTGCAGACGACGAGGTCGCCGAAGCCGTGGACGGCGCCGTCGACCTCGATCCGGCCGTGGTCGAGGACCTGCCCCCGGCCGCGCAGGACGGTCACGCCGTCCTCGGCCATCCGGGCGACGGCGGGGTCGTCGCCCCGGTTCCCGGCCAGCGCGTCCCGGCGGGCGAGGGCCATCTCCCAGGTCTCGCCGCGGCGGGCCGACAGCAGCAGCGACTTGGACGGGACGCAGGCGAAGTACGGCGACTCCCCGCCGACGAGGCGGTTCTCGACGAGCGCGACGTCCCTTCCCGCGCGGGCGAGGCCGGTCGCGACCAGCTCCCCCGCGGTCCCCCCGCCCAGCACCACGGCGTCGTAGTGATGGTTGTGCGACAACGGTCTCTTCCTTCCACCCGTGGTGTCCCCAGGCACCATGGTGACGGAACGCGGTCCCGGAGAGTGCCGATTCGAACACATAGGGCACCCGAGATCGCCGATGTCGCTCAGGGCAGGGGCCGGTGGTCCTTCAGCAGCGGTTCCAGGAGGTCGCCGTGCTCGTCCACCCGGGCGAGGACGTCCTCGGGGCCGAAGACGAGGTCGGCGGCGTCCCCGCACGACTCCAGCTCGTCCCAGGTGATGGGCGTCGACACCGAGGGGCGGTTCCCGGCGCGCAGCGAGTAGGGCGCGACGGTCGTCTTGGCCGGGTTGTTCTGGCTCCAGTCGACGAAGACCTTGTCCTTGCGCAGCCGCCGCTCCATCTTGGCGACGACCAGCTTCGGGTTCTCGTCGGCCAGGCGCTGCGCGGCGGCCTTGGCGTACTCCGACGTCCGTTCGGCCTCCTTCGGCTCCTCGATCGGGACGTACAGGTGCAGGCCCTTCTTGCCGCTCGTCTTCGGGTAGGACTCCAGGCCGTCCTCGGCGAGCACGTCGCGGAGCAGGGCGGCGACCTCGCAGGCCTCCACGATCGTGGCGGGCGGGCCCGGGTCCAGGTCGAAGACCACCAGGTCGGGAGTGTGCACCTTGCCGCGCGGACCGACCTTCCATTGCGGGACGTGCAGTTCCAGCGCGGCGAGGTTCGCGCACCACACGAGCGTGGGCAGGTCGTCGACGACGACGAAGTCGAGGGTGTCGCGGCCCTTGGAACTGCCGGGGGTGGGGATCGTCGCCGTGCGGACCCAGTCCGGGGTGTGGGAGGGGGCGTTCTTCTCGAAGAACTTGCCGCCGTCGACGCCGTCCGGCCAGCGGATGCGGGTCGCCGGGCGGTCCTGCAGGTGGGGGAGCATGACCGGGGCGATGCGGGCGTAGTAGTCGATGACCTCGCCCTTGGTGAACTCCGGGTACAGGTTCTTGTCGAGGTTGGAGAGGGAGAGCTGACGGCCGTCCACGTCGACGGCGGTCCTCTTACTGCTCACTCGTGACCTCCAGGGGGTCCTTGTCGTCACGCAGGCCCCGCCAGGACGGGAAGCGGAGGCGGCCGTCCCTGGTCCGGGCACTGTAGGCGACCTCCCCGACGAGCCGGGGCTCAACCCACTGGGCGTCGCGGGCGAACTCGCGCGGGACGGGCTCGTCGTAGGGGCTCGTCGAACGGCGCAGCGGCCACAGCGTCTCGTACAGCTCGTCCAGGGCGCGGTCGCTGAAACCCGTGCCCACGTGCCCGACGAAACCGAGCAGGCCCTTCATGTCGTACTCGCCCAGCAGCAGCGAGCCCACGCCGCCCTCGCGCCGGCCCTTCCCGGGCTTCCAGCCGCAGACGACGACCTCGCGCGTCATGAAGTTCTTCACCTTGCGCCAGAAGTCGACGCGGCGCCCCGGACGGTACGGCGAGTCGAGGCGCTTGGCGAGCAGGCCCTCCATCTGCTGCTCGCGGGTGAAGGCGAGCAGTTCCTCCACCTGGGTCTGGTCACCGCCGTGCAGGTACGGGGGCACCTCGACGGGGCCGGTGCCGGCGAGGTCCAACTCCGCCAGCACCGAGCGGCGGTCGGCGTAGGGGACGTCATACAGGACGTGCCCGTCCAGGAAGAGGACGTCGAACACGACGTAGCGGACGGGAACCTCGCGGATCAGCCGGGGGTCGGGGCGCTGGACGTGCATCCGGCGCTGGAGGCGTTCGAAGCTGGGGCGTCCCTCCTGGAAGGCGACGACCTCGCCGTCCAGGACGACGTCGCTGTCGGGCAGCAGGTCGGCGAGGGCGGACAGCTCGGGGTAGCGGCTCGCCACCTCGCCGCCGCGCCGTCCGGCGGCGCGGACGCCGTCGGCGGAGACGTGCGACAGGACGCGCACGCCGTCCCATTTCAGCTCCAGACCCCACTTCCCGCCGTCGGAGGGGAGGTCCCCGGTGGAGGCCATCATCGGCTCGACGGGCCACGGCATGGTCATAACGCCGTCTTACCCCGTCCCGCCGCACGGGGAAAGGATCACGACGCCCTTCTGGCGCAAATCGAACGACGTTGCGACGCTAGGGGCAGGAACGTGCTGGGTAAGGACGGATCATGCGCAGTATCTGGAAGGGCGCGATCTCCTTCGGTCTGGTGACCATACCGGTGAAGCTCTACTCGGCGACCGAGCAGCGGGACGTCGCCTTCCACCAGGTGCACCGGGAGGACGGGGGGCGCATCAAGTACAAGCGGGTGTGCACGCTCGACGGCGAGGAGGTCCCCTACTCCGACATCGCCAAGGGCTACGAGCTGCCGAGCGGCGAGATGGTCATCCTCACCGACGAGGACTTCGCCGACCTGCCGCTGTCGTCCAGCCGCCGCATCGACGTCCTGCAGTTCGTGGAGCGCGAGGAGGTCGACCCGATCTACTTCGCGAAGTCCTACTACCTGGAGCCCGACGCGCAGGGCGCCAAGCCGTACGTGCTGCTGCGGGACGCGCTGGAGAGCTCCGGCCAGGTCGCGATCGTCAAGGTGGCGCTGCGGCAGCGCGAGTCGCTCGCGACGCTGCGGGTCCGCGAGGGCGTGTTCGTCCTGGAGACGATGCTGTGGCCGGACGAGGTCCGCGCGCCGGAGTTCCCCTTCCTGGAGGAGGACATCGAGGTCCGCAAGCAGGAGCTGTCGATGGCGACGTCGCTGATCGAGTCGATGGAGGGGGACTTCGACCCCGGCGAGTACAAGGACGCCTACCGGGAGGCGCTCCAGGCGGTGATCGACGCCAAGGTCGAGGGGCGGGAGGTGGCGCGGCCCGCCGAGGAGGGCGCGGAGGAGCCCGCCGCGGACCTGCTCAGCGCGCTGCGCGCCAGCGTCGAGGCGGCGAAGAAGAGCCGCGGCGAGAAGGCGGGGAAGGCGGCGTCCGGCAAGGGGACGGCGGCGAAGAAGCCCGCCGCGCGCAAGACGGCGTCGTCCAAGGCCGGCGAGAAGAAGGAGCCGGCCAAGAGCCGCAGCCGCAAGTCGGCGTGACCCCGCCGCCGGCCGGGCCGGCGGCGAGGTCGGGGTGAACCCGGAGCCGCGGCTCAGAACGGGACGGTGGTGCAGAACAGCCGTGCGCCCGCGTCGCCCGTCTTCGGGTCCGTGGGCTTGGCGTGCACGACGAGCGATCCCGCGGCCTTCTCCGCGACGCGCCACGGCACGGACGTGCGGGAGTGGCCGCGCCCGTCGGCGCGGACGGTGACGTCGAGCCAGATCTCCTTCTTCGGCATCGGCGTTCCGGGCGGCGCGTCGGGATCGTGGTAGTGCGGCCCGGCGTCCTCGGGCTTCGGCCCGCACCGGTTCACGTGGACGTGGGCGCCGAACGTCCGGCCGGCGGCCTCGCGCGGCATGCCCCACACCCGCAGGGACACCCAGGTCCTGTGGTGGTCGCGGACCACGACGACCTTGGTCTTCGCAGTCCGGAAGGCTTGGTCGTGGACGTTGTCGGGCCCGCGCACGACGATCGCGTGCGGCCCGGACCGGGCGAGGGCCGGGGCGGCGGGGACGAGCGCGGCGCCGGACGCGGCGAGCAGGACGGGAGCGCGGACGGGCGTTCGCATGACGCTTCCTCTCCGTGGTGCGGGGCGCCGGACGCCGCGGGCCTGGCGGCGTCCGGGCTCGGTGGTTCACGAGCATGCCCCCGGAGCGGACGGTGGCGTCCCCCCGAATCGGTCAGGGGGCGGCCGCGTGCGCCGAGCGGTTCAGTTGTCGCGGCGGGCGGCGAGCACGCGCCCGACGGCCGCGGCGGCGGCGGACGGGTCGGCGCACGGCGCGATCCGCTCGCCCCAGCCGTAGCAGTAGGACCAGCCGTCGCCGGAACGTTCCCGCACCGCGATGACGCTCTCGTTCACCCGCGGCAGGCGCGGGTCGGCGATGTGCGCGGTCGGACGGCGGTCGGCGGGCGCGGCGACCTCGACCGCCCAGCCGGCGGAGCGCAGGACGTCCGTGAGCCGCTCCAGGTGCGCGAGCGCCGTCTCGGCCTCGGTGATCATCAGCACGGACATGGTGCCTCCAAAGGAACGTCCCGGCACGGGAAGGGTTCGGGGATCCGCCGGGCGGGGGCCGTCGCGGAATGCGTCACACGAGGGTGCAGCCGGTGGAATGGCGTTCAGTCTTGCGCCGGGCGGAGGAGACCACAAGCGGTTCGGAAGGATTGGTGGCCGGCACTTCGGAGTGCCGGCCACCGGGGCGGGCGTCAGCCCACGGGCTCCAGCCGCGACGGGGGAGCGGCGGGGGCGTCGCCCTCCCGGATCCCGTACCGGCCGTAGAGCCGGGCCAGCGGGCCGGGCGCCCACCAGTTCGCGCGGCCGAGCAGCCGCATCGTGGCGGGCACGAGCAGCGCCCGGACGACCGTCGCGTCCAGCAGGATCGCCACGGCCATCCCGACGCCGGTCATCTTGATGAACGTGATGCCGGACGTCGCGAACGCGCCGATCACCACGATGAACAGCAGCGCGGCGCTGGTGATGATGGCGCCGGTGCGCTGCACGCCGGAGGCGACGGCCGCGGTGTTGGAGCCGGTCAGGTCGTACTGCTCGCGGACCCGCGACAGCAGGAACACCTCGTAGTCCATCGAGATGCCGAACAGCATCGCCAGCATGAGGATCGGCATCGCGGGGGAGATGGAGCCGGTCGCGGTGAAGCCGAGCGGGCCGGACAGGTGGCCGTCCTGGAAGACCAGCACGACCGCGCCGAAGGTGGCCGACAGCGACAGCATGTTCATGACGATCGCCTTCAGCGGCAGCAGCACCGACCCGAACGCCAGGAACAGCAGGAGGAACGTGGCGCCGCCGACGAGCAGGGCCAGCCAGGGCAGGGTCGCGCCGATGCTGTCGAGCTGGTCGACGACGTCGGCCGTCTCGCCGCCGACGTAGGCGCGCGCGCCGGGCGGCGGCGGAACGTCCCGGACCCGCTGGACGAGGTCGCGGGCGGCGCCGGAGTTCGGGTCGGCGTCGTAGCGCAGCGCGATCCGGGTCGTCGTCCCGCCGGCGCCGGTCACCGTCGCGTCCGTGACGCCGGGCAGCGCGTCCAGGCGGGCCCCGTACGCCTGGACGGCGGCCCGGTCGGACGTCCCGGTCACGACGGCCTCGATGGGGTTGGTGGCGTTGCGGGGGAACCGGGTCTCCAGCGTCTCGGAGACGACCCGCGCGTCCGTGCCGTCCGGCAGCACCTTCGCGTCCACGCCGCCCCAGTTGATGCGCAGGAACGGCGCGCCGAGCGCGAGGAGCAGCGCCACCGTCGCGACCATGTAGACGACCGGGCGGCGCATCACGCTGCGCGCGACCCGTCCCCACCAGCCGTCGGACCGGCCGCCGGCCGCCGCCCGGCGCCGCCGGATCGGCAGCGCGTTCACCCGCGGGCCGAGGACGGCCATCAGCGCGGGCAGCACGGTCAGCGCCCCGGCCATGCACACCAGCACGGTGGCGATGCCGCCGTAACCCATGGAGACCAGGAAGTTCTGGTCGAACAGCAGCAGCCCGGACAGCGACACGGCGACCGTGACGCCGGAGACCGCGACGGTGCGCCCGGCCGTGGCCATGGTGGCGGCCAGCGCGTCCTCGGCGGAGGCGCCGTCCCGGCCGATCTCCTCGCGGAACCGGCTGACCATGAACAGCCCGTAGTCGATGGCGAGGCCGAGCCCGAGGAACGTGGTGATGTTGACCGCGAAGATCGACACGTCGGTGACGTAGGCCAGCGCGTGCAGCGCGGTGAACGAGCCGAGGATGGCCAGGCCGCCGACCAGCAGCGGCAGGCTCGCCGAGACCAGCCCGCCGAAGATCAGCACCAGCAGCACCAGCAGGACCGGCATGGCCATGCCCTCGGCCCGGCCGATGTCGGACGAGACGCGCTCGTTGATCGCAACGCCGGTGCCGACCGCGCCGCCGACCTTCGCGGTGAGCCCGCCGCCGACCTCGGTGAGGTCGTCCTCGACCGCCTTGTAGTTGTCCTCCCTGGCGGCCTCGTCGGAGCCGGCGAGCTGGAGGACGGCATAGGTCGCCTTGCGGTCGTCGCTGACGAACTGCGGCGCGCTGGTCGTCCAGTACGTGCTGGCCTTGGCGACCTTGCCGGGTGGCAGCGCGGCCAGCGCGCGCTCCACCGACGCCCGGAAGGACGGGTCGTCGACGGTCGTCCTGCCCTGGTAGAGGACCACGACGTCGGCGCCGTCCCGCCCGAGGTCGCGCTCGGCGATCCGCTCCGCCGTCGCGCTCTGGCTGCCCGGCGTGTCGAAGCCGCCGGAGGAGGTCAGCGCGCCGAAGACGCCCGTGCCCCACACCGCGGCGAACACCAGGAACGCCCCCGCGGCGGCGAGGACCCACCGCCTGCGCCGGTGGACCCACCTGCCCCATCGCTCGAACATGACGCTCCTCCTCCAGCCCCGTTACCTTGAGTAATTCCAGTGAACGCCGTAAACTGAGAACAGCGTTAACTTCGCATACAGCGTTAGCTGTCGTCAAGGGTGTTTTTGAGGAATCATGCGAGGGCGGCCGGTGACGGCCGGGCACCCGGCAGAGAGGGGGCGAGGTGGCATCGCGTCGTGATCGTCTGCGGGCCGCGACCGTCAGGGAGATCACCGACACCGCCCGGCGGATCCTCGTGGAGGAGGGCCCCGAAGCGGTGACGCTGCGCGCCATCGCCCGCGAGATGGGCATGACCGCCCCCGCGCTCTACCGCTACTTCGGCAGCCACGGCGAGCTGCTGCGGCACCTGGTCGGCGACCTGTTCACCGAGCTGACCGCAGACCTGCACGCGGCCATGGAGGACGTGCCGAAGGGCGACATGAGCGGCAAGTTCATGACGGTGGCCCGCCAGTTCCGCCTCTGGGCGCTGGCGCATCCCCGCGAGTACTCGCTGCTCTTCGGGACGCCCGTGCGCGGCGCCGCGCACCAGCAGGAGGTCGACTTCGCCGAGGAGTGCGCCCGCCAGTTCGGCTGGACGTTCATGGCCCTGTTCCTGGAGCTGTGGAGGAAGCAGCCGTTCCCGGTGATGCCCGAGGAGCAGATCGACCCCGGCCTGCGCGAGGAGCTGCGCCGCTACCGCGACGACGTGCTCGGCATCGCCCTGCCGCTCGGGGTGATCCAGCAGTTCCTCAAGTGCTGGATCAGGCTCCAGGGCGGCGTCAGCCTGGAGGTCTTCGGCCACCTGGAGTTCGCCCTGAGCGACGCCGCCCCCATGTTCGAGCTGATGCTCCAAGAGGTGACCGTCGAACTCGGCCTGACCTACGCGCCCCCCAGGGGGTGAGCCGGGCTCGGCGGCGGCCGGGCGGGGTCCGGACAGCGGAAGGCCCCCGGACCCGGGACGGGTGCGGGGGCCTTCGGGCGGGCGTCAGTAGGACGGGAGGCTGGGGTCGATCTGGTTGACCCAGGCCAGGACGCCGCCGCTGACGTGGACGGCGTCGCCGAAGCCGGCGTTCTTCACGACGGCGAGGGCCTCGGCGGAGCGGACGCCCGACTTGCAGTGCAGGACGATCTTCTTGTCCTGCGGCAGGCGCTCCAGGGCGGAGCCGTTCAGGAACTCGCCCTTGGGGATGAGCGTGGCGCCCGGGATCGCGACGATCTCGTACTCGTTGGGCTCGCGGACGTCCACGAGGAAGATGTCGTCGTCCCGCTCCTGCATGGCCTTGAGGTCGTGCACGGAGATCGTGGAGTCCCTGACGGCCTCGGCGGCCTCGTCGGACACCGCGCCGCAGAAGGCCTCGTAGTCCTCCAGCAGCTCGGTCTGCGTCGGGTTCTTGCCGCACAGCGGGCACTCGGGGTCCTTGCGGACCTTGACCGAGCGGTAGGTCATCTCCAGGGCGTCGTAGACCATCAGCCGGCCGACGAGCGGCTCGCCGATGCCGGTCAGCAGCTTGATGGCCTCGTTCACCTGGATGGAGCCGATCGACGCGCACAGCACGCCGAGCACCCCGCCCTCGGCGCAGGAGGGCACCATGCCGGGCGGCGGCGGCTCGGGGTAGAGGCAGCGGTAGCAGGGGCCGTGCTCGGCCCAGAACACCGACGCCTGGCCGTCGAACCGGTAGATCGAGCCCCAGACGTACGGCTTGCCGAGCAGGACGGCGGCGTCGTTCACCATGTAGCGGGTGGCGAAGTTGTCGGTGCCGTCCACGATCAGGTCGTACCCGGAGAAGATCTCCATGACGTTGTCGCGGTCGAGCGCGACGTCGTGCACCACGACGTCGATCAGCGGGTTGATGTCGCGGACGGTCTCGGCGGCCGACTCGACCTTCGGCTTGCCGAGCGACGACTGCCGGTGGATGATCTGCCGCTGCAGGTTGGACTCGTCGACGACGTCGAAGTCGATGACGCCGAGGGTGCCGACCCCGGCGGCGGCCAGGTAGAGCAGGGCGGGGGAGCCGAGGCCGCCCGCGCCGACGACCAGGACCTTGGCGTTCTTGAGGCGCTTCTGCCCGGCCATGCCCACGTCGGGAATGATCAGGTGCCGCGAGTAGCGGTTGACCTCGTCGCGGGTGAGCTCCGGGGCGGGCTCGACCAGAGGTGGCAACGACACGTGAGTGCTCCTGTGCTGGCGTTCGACGTTCAGGGACGGCGGGACGTCATCGTCCTCCCACGGCACAACCTTGCCATGTGCTGCGGCATTCCCGGCAGCCGCCTGCCGGACGGTCGCCGGTGTCTCCCCCGCTACCGGAATGGATCGCCATAAAAGGGGCACCGTACGGGCGCGAGGCCGGCGACCGGACCGGCCGCGGGTGAGGAGAGGTGACGGGCATGGGGTTCATGAAGAGGCTCACGGGGGAACGGGCCGGCCGCCGGACGGCGGGGAGGCGGCGCAAGCCCAGCCAGCGCGAGCTGCGGGCGCGGATGCGCACCGAGCAGGCCGAGCAGAAGCTCCTGGAGACCGAGGCCCTCATCCACGAGGAGGCCGAGCGGCTGCGCCGCGGCACCCGGACTTCCGCATAATCCGGGCTTTCAGGGGCATAGCCGGGTTGGACGACTCTCCGTACACGAGGAGGAACCATGGGTTTCCTCGACAAGCTGAAGAACAAGGCTCAGCAGGCCAAGGGCCGGGGCAAGGAAGAGGCCGGACGCCAGTCCGGTGACCCGTACCTGGAGGCCGAGGGCAAGAGCGACCGCGCGACCGGCGGCGCCAAGCAGGTCGGCGAGAAGGCCAAGGACGCCGCCAGGGAGGCGAAGCGGGCCGTGGAGTGAGTCCGCGGACGTCGGCCTCCGGCCGCGGAACCTGGTGAAGCGGGCCCCTCTGCGGAGGGGCCTCTTCCCTTTCTCAGCCGGGCCGCGACGCCGGCCTTCGCGGGATGACCGGCGGAATGTCGCGAAGCGCCGTTAATCTTGACTGTTGTGGCATTCCTGCCCCCCTCCCAGCAGCCGCCCCCGCCGCGGTCCCCGCACCAGCCCGGCGCGCCCGCCGCCGTTGGCGACGTTGCCGACCTCCAGTTCGAGGACGTCGGGTTCGAGTTCAGTCACGGTCCGAAACACTACCGGCAC